>JAEZAR010000410.1 GCA_023430425.1 Actinomycetes bacterium
CGCCTACCGTCCCGCGGCCGCCCGCGAGCGCCGGGAGACGGCGTCGACCGTCACGGCGAGCGCCAGGACCACCCCGGTCACGATGGGGCGCAGCGACCCGTCAGCGTTGACGAGCGTCAGCCCCGAGGCGATGGCGTGGATGACCCCGACGCCGAGCACCGCCGACCACGCCGTGCCGCGACCGCCGAACAGGCTGGTGCCCCCGATCACGGCCGCCGCGATCGCCGTCAGGGTGAGCTCGGCGCCGCCGGCGCCCTGCGTCGCGGCGGCCAGGCGCCCGGCCGACAGGACCCCCGCGAGCGCAGCCAGCGCCCCGCACGCCATGAACGCGGCCAGGTACACCCGTCGCACCGGGAAGCCCGCGCGGCGGGCCGAGTCGACGTTGCTGCCGATCGCCCGCACCGACCGCCCCCACCGGGTGCGCCGGAGCACGACGTCGGCGACCCACACGAGCGCGACGAACAGCGCCACCATGCCTCCGACGCCCCGGCTCGTGTTGAGGTACCAGACCGGCAGGCCGAGGCCGGCGGCGAGCCCGGCGGCCCGCAGGGCGATCGCCCCGGGCGACCGGGCCGGCAGCTGCGCCTGCAGACGCCGTCGTCGCTCCACGACGCCCAGGACCGCGTACCCCGCCACGACGGCGGCGACGAGGGCGAGCGAGGCCGCCGGGTGCAGGAAGGTGCCCTGCGCGAACCGCACCAGCGCCGACTCGTACGGCAGGTTGACGGTCGCCGTCGGCGCGAGCACCTGCACCTGCAGGCCCACGCCGACCAGGAGGCCTGCCAGCGTGAGGACGAAGCTCGGGACGCCCAGCCGCGTGAACATCCACCCGTAGCCGGCGCCGAAGAGCGCGCCGACGGCGACAGCGAGGCCGATCGCGACGACGAGTGGCCAGCCGGCGCGCACCACCGCGACCGCGACCACCGCCGCGGCGAGGCCGGCGACCGCGCCCACCGACAGGTCCACCTGGCCGACCATGAGCACGAGGACGACACCGAGGGTGATGACGCCGGTCGACGCGGCCTGGAGCGTGAGGTTGACCAGGTTGTCCGCCGACAGGTAGGCGCCGTTGAGCGCCTGGAAGACGAGCGCCAGGCCGACGAGCGCGGCGAGGACCGGCAGCGACCGCAGGTCGCGCTCGCTGCCGGGCGCCCACCGCAGGTCCGGACGGTTCCGGTCGGGCATCCCGGCGCGGGCGACCACGGGTGCGGTCACGACACACCTCCTCTGCGCTGGGGGGTGACGCCGGTGATGGCGGCGATGATGTCCTCGTAGCTGGCCGTCTCGGCGTCGAAGACCCCGTTGACCCGCCCCCGCCGCAGCACCACGACCCGGTCCGCGACCGCCTGCACGTCCGCCATGTTCTGGCTCACGAGCACGACGCCGTAGCCGCGGTCACGGACCCGCTCCACGAGGTTGAGCACCTCGGCCGTCTGGGTCACGCCGAGCGCGGCCGTCGGCTCGTCCAGCACCAGGACCCGCGGCTCGCCCACCAGGGCCCGGGCCACCGCGACCGCCTGGCGTTGCCCCCCGGCCAGGCCGGAGACCGGCGCGCGGACGGACGGCACCCGGGCGGACAGCTGCGCCAGCAGCCGCAGCGCCTCGCGCTCCATCGCCACCTCGTCGAGCAACGGTCCGCGGCGCAGCTCCTGCCCCAGGAACAGGTTCTCGACCACGTCCAGGTCCTCGCACAGGGCGAGGTCCTGGAACACGGTCGCGATGCCGAGCTGGCGGGCCAGGCCCGGCGACCGGAGCAGCACCTCCTGGCCGTCCACGACGACCTCGCCCGCGTGCGGGACGAGCGCCCCGGACATCACGGCGACCAGCGTGGACTTCCCGGCACCGTTGTCGCCGACCACGGCGACCACCTCGTGCGCCCGCACGTCGAGGTCGACGTCGACGAGCGCCCGCACCGCCCCGAAGCTGTGCGTGACGCCGCGCAGGGACATGACAGGGGGATGGGTCATCTGCCCTCCTCGAGGAGCCCCAGGTCCGCGCACGCCTGGCGGTACGCGGGCGTGCAGATCTCGTCGACCGTGAACACTCCCCCGTCGACGATGACGGCCCGGACGTCGTCGCGGGTCACCTCGACCGGCGTGAGCAGCCGCGACGGGACGCCCTCCACGAGGAGGTCCGCGGTCGGCTCCTCCCCGCGCAGGAGGCGCACGGCGATCGTCGCGGCGAGCCGCGCCTCCTGGCCGATGCGCTTGTAGACGGTCATGAGCTGGTCGCCGGCGACCACCCGCTGCACCGCGGCGAGCTCGGCGTCCTGGCCGGTGACCGGGGGCACCGGCTGCAGGCCCGCGGCGCGCAGCGCCGAGATCGCCCCGGCCGCGGTGCCGTCGTTGGCCGCGTACACCCCCACCACGCGGTCACCGAAGGCCGTGAGCTGGGACTCGACCCACTCCTGCGAGGCGTCGGGGCTCCAGTCGGGCGTGTCGTACTCCGCGAGCACCGGGATGCCGCTGCCCCAGAGGGCCTCCTCGAGGCCGCGCTTGATCGTGGCCGCGTTCGGGTCCGTCGGGGCGCCGTGCACGAGCAGCACGCCCTCGCCGGGAGCCAGGTCGGCCCCCACCGCCTCCACGAGGGCCGCGCCCTGGATCTGGCCGACCCGGCCCGCGTCGTAGGCGACGAAGTAGTCGAGGGGTGCGGCGGAGATGAACCTGTCGTAGGCGATGACCGCCACGCCGCGGGCCTCGGCCGCCTCGACGATGCCCCGCGCCGCCACGGCGTCGACCGCGTCGAGCACGAGCACGCGTGCGCCCTGGCTCAGCGCCGACTCGGCCTGGGCCTGCTGGCGGGCGGCGTCCTGGCCGGCGTTGGCGTAGATGACGCGGCACTCCGGGCACGTCTCCCCGATCGCCTGCTCGAACTCGGGCCGGTCGACGAGCTCGTAGCGAGAGGTCTTGGACTCCGGCAGCAGGAACGCGATGACGTCCTCCGACGACGCCGGCGCCGCCCCCGGCACGCAGCCGGCCAGGGCGGTGGCGGCCAGCACGGTGGTGGCCAGCGCGCTGACCAGCAGGGCGGGCGGGCGCGCGGGCCGGGTCACGTCGCCACCGCCGGGACC
>JAEZAR010000013.1 GCA_023430425.1 Actinomycetes bacterium
GCAACACCGTCTTCGACCTCGGCGCCTGGGCCAGCGGCCACAACGCCGCCGTCTACCTGGAGAACGCCAACGGCGGCAACCGCAACGTCACCATCGACCGCTCCTGGCTCATCGGCGGCGGCTACACACTGACCAGCTACGCCACCAACGCCAAGGTCACCAACACCGTCATCGGCGCCGGCCGCTGGGGCTACCTCAACCCCGACTCCACGCCGCTGGCGGAGTTCACCGGCAACGGCTCGCCGGACGGGCAGGTGCTCGTGTACTCGGGCGGCAGAGTCCTCGCCGTCGCGGCCCCGCTGGCCGTCTGCCCCCCGACCATCGCGTAGGGCGCGGGCGGCGGAGGACCCGCCGCCCGCCCCGGACGCTCAGCGTGCGTCGAACGCCGCCTTCACCTCGGCCGGGATGCGGCCGCGGTCGCTGACGGAGTAGCCGTTGGCGCGTGCCCACTCCCGGATCTCGGTGTTCTTCCCGGCCGAGGATCGACCACCCCCGCCGGCCCGCCGGGGGCCGCTGGTGCCGCGGGAGCGCCCGCCGACCCGGCGCGCGTGGCCGACCCAGGGCGCGAGCGAGTCGCGCAGCTTCGCGGCGTTGTCGGACGTGAGGTCGATCTCGTACGCGACGCCGTCGAGCGAGAACGACACGGTCTCGTCAGCGGAACCGCCGTCGACGTCGTCCACGAGGACGACCTGGACCTTCTGAGCCATCGATGCCTTCTTCCGTCCGGGTGAATGCACGCGACGGCGTGCGATGGACGAACGGTACAACCTGGCGGCGCCGGTGTGCAGTTCCGTTCGCTATTCCGGACGGCTTTCCCGGCGCTCTTGCTCGGCCAGCCGTGCCATTGCGGCGCGTTCTGCGCCGTCGGCACGCACGATGGCGCGCATCGCGATCCAGAACACCGCGCCGACCGCCACGGGCGGGGCGAGGGCCGCGAGCGCGTCCGTCAGAGCGGTCATGGTGCGATCCTACGTCCCCTCGGGGGGCTCAGCGGCCCGGCCGCACCAGCGGGAAGAGGATTGTCTCCCGGATCCCGAGCCCGGTCATGGCCATGAGGAGCCGGTCGATGCCCATCCCCATTCCCCCGGACGGCGGCATCGCATGCTCCATCGCGACGAGAAAATCCGAGTCCACGCGCATCGCCTCGTCGTCGCCGGCGGCGCCCAGTCGCGCCTGCTCCTCGAATCGCCGACGCTGCACCACGGGGTCGACCAGCTCCGAATAGGCGGTCGCGAGCTCGAATCCACGAACGTACAGGTCCCACTTCTCGACGACGCCGTCCACCGCCCGGTGCGCACGCGTCAATGGGCTCGTCTCGACCGGGAAATCGCGCACGAATGTCGGTGCGTGCAGGGTGGCCCCGACGTGGTGCTCCCACAGCTCCTCGACGAGCTTGCCGTGGTTCTGCCGGGCGGGGTCCACCTGCAGGTCGAACCGCTCCACGAGGCGCAGCAGGTCCGCCACCGGCGTCGCGGGCGTGATCTCGTCCCCCAGGGCGGCCGAGAGGGACGGGTAGAGCCCGATCGCCGCCCACTCGCCACCGAGGTCGTACTCGGTGCCGTCGGCGAGGGTGACGAGCGTCCCCCCGAGCGCCTCGGTGGCGGCCGTCTGGACGAGGTCGCGGGTGAGCGCGGCCATCGTGTCGTAGTCACCGTAGGCCTCGTACGCCTCGAGCATCGCGAACTCCGGCGAGTGCGCCCAGTCGGCACCCTCGTTGCGGAAGTTCCGGTTGATCTCGAAGACGCGCTCGATGCCGCCGACGACGGCGCGCTTGAGGAAGAGCTCGGGCGCGATGCGCAGGTAGAGCTCGATGTCGAACGCGTTCATGTGGGTGACGAAGGGACGGGCGGCGGCGCCGCCGGGCTGCGTCTGCAGCATCGGCGTCTCGACCTCCACGTACCCGCGGCGGTGCAGGTTCTCGCGGAGCGATCGCACGACGGCGGCCCGGACCCGCACGGCGTCGCGCGCGGCCGTGCGCACGACGAGGTCGACGTAGCGGCGGCGGACGCGCGCCTCCTCCGACAGCGGCTTGTGGAGCACGGGCAGCGGCCGCAGCGCCTTGGCGGCCAGCGCCCAGTCGTCCGCCATGACGGAGAGCTCCCCGCGCCGCGAGCTGACCACCCGGCCCCGCGCGAACAGGTGGTCGCCGAGGTCGACGTCGGCCTTGAAGCGGTCGAGCGACTCCTGGCCGACGGCCCCCTGGCTGACCATCACCTGCAGGCGCCGACCCTCGCCGTCCTGCACCGTGGCGAAGCAGAGGCGACCGGTGTTGCGGAGGAAGACGACGCGTCCGGCCACCCCGACGACGTCGTCCGTCTCCTCGCCGGGGGCCAGCCCGGCGTGGGTCTCGCGCACCTGGGCGAGCGTGGTCGTCACGGGGACGGCGACGGGATAGGGGTCGCGCCCCTCCGCCAGCATCCGCTCGCGCTTGGCCAGGCGGACCCGGATCTGCTCGGGCAGGTCGTCGGCGAGGTCCTCGGCCAGGTCGCCGGCCAGGTCGCCGGCCAGGTCGCCGGCGACCGCCTCGTCCGCCGTGGGCCCGAGGGGCTCGTCGCTGCTGGTCACCCGGGGATCCTAGTGGGGCACCCCGGGCGCCACGTCGTGGACGTCGCGCCCGCCGTCGCCGACCAGGTCGAGCGCCACGTCCAGGATCGGCGAGGAGTGGGTGAGGGCGCCGACGGAGAGGTAGTCGACGCCGGTCGCCGCGACGGCTGCGGCCCCGTCGAGCGTGAGGCCGCCCGTGGCCTCGAGCTCCACCCGTCCGGTCACGGGCTCGCGCGCCCGCACCGCGGCGACCACCTCGCGCAGGACGTCGGGGGCCATGTTGTCGAGCAGCAGGAACCGGGCCCCCGCATCGAGGGCGGCCATCGCCTGCTCGAGCGTGTCCGCCTCGACCTGCACGGGCGCCGTCGGGAACGCGGCCCGGACCGCCCCGATCGCCTCGGCGACGCCGCCGGCCGCCAGGACGTGGTTGTCCTTGACCATCGCCACGTCGTACAGGCCCATGCGTTTGTTCGTCCCGCCCCCGCAGCGCACCGCGTACTTGTCGAGGGCCCGCAGGCCGGGAGTGGTCTTGCGGGTGTCGAGCACGCGGGCGCCGGTGCCCGCGAGCGCGTCGGCCCACCGCCGGGTGTGGGTCGCCACCCCGGACGCGTGCGAGAGGAGGTTGAGCAGCGTGCGCTCGCCCACCAGGAGCGCACGCACGGGGCCGCGGACGACGGCGAGCACGGTGCCGGCGTCGACCCGCGCGCCGTCGGCCACCCGGTGCTCCACGGCGACCGGCGGCAGGCCCAGGCGTCGGGTCACCTGCGCGAGCACCTCCACGACGGCCGGCATCCCGGCGACCACCCCGGCCGCACGCGCGACGACGTGCGCATCGCCGACGACGTCCGCCGGAACGGTGGCCTCGGACGTCAGGTCCCGCCCCGGCGCCGCGCCGAGGTCCTCGTCGAGCGCCCGGGCGACGAGGTCCCGCAGCCAGGCGGGATCCAGGCTCGGGCCGGCGGACGGCCCGACCCCCGGCCCGGCGGACGGCCCGACCGGCTCGACCCGCCCGACAGGCTCGGGCGTCACTGACGGCTCGCGGGGCGGATCGGCAGGGCTCACCCCGCGACAGTAGTCCGCCCGATACCCCGCAGGGTATGCTGAGACCTCACCCGACGAACCACGGACGAGCCACCCAGGAGCGGTCATGCAGCTGGAGCCCGAGGAGATGACGGCCGTGATCAACCGCCTGCGCCGCGCGCAGGGGCAGATCGGCGGCGTGATCAAGATGTTGGAGTCCGGTGCCGACTGCGCCGACGTCGTCACCCAGCTCTCGGCCGCGTCGAAGGCCCTCGACCGCGCCGGCTTCGCGATCATCTCCACGGGCCTCGAGCGCTGCCTCACCCAGGGCGAGGAGGCGGCGGGCATCGACCGCGCCAAGCTGCAGAAGCTCTTCCTCTCCCTCGCCTGAGCACCGCCGGTCGAGAGGCGCCCGCGGGACCGAGGACCCATCGGGAAGATATACCCCCTGGGGTATATTGGGACCCGTGGGCCCGACGTCGCGCCCCCGGGGGCCGGTGACCGGCACCCGGCCCCAGCCCCGGACCCGAGGAGCACACACCCATGCGGATCGTCGTCGTGGGCGGCGTCGCGGGCGGCATGAGCGCCGCCGCGCGGGCCCGCCGCCTGTCGGAGGACGCGGAGATCGTCGTGCTGGAGCGCGGCGAGTACGTCTCCTTCGCGAACTGCGGCCTGCCCTACCACGTGGGGGACGAGATCCCGCACCGCTCCGCGCTGCTGGTGCAGACGCCCGAGGCGCTGCGGTCCGCGCTCGCGCTGGACGTGCGCACCGGGCACGAGGTCGTCGCGATCGACCGCGCCCGCCGCAGCGTGACCGTACGCACCCGGGCCCAGGGGGCCGGGCGGTACGAGCTCGCGTACGACGCCCTCGTCCTGGCGCCCGGCGCGTCGACGGTCCGCCCGCCGATCCCCGGCCTCGACCTTCCCCAGGTCCACACCCTGCGCACCGTGCCCGACGCGGACGGCCTGCGCGCGGTGCTCGCCGACGGCGCCCGCAGAGCCGTGGTGCTCGGCGCCGGGTTCATCGGGCTCGAGGCCGCGGAGGCCCTGCGGCTGCGGGGCCTCGACGTCGACCTGGTCGACCTCGCCCCGCACGTGCTGCCGCCGCTCGACGCCGAGC
>JAEZAR010000280.1 GCA_023430425.1 Actinomycetes bacterium
CCGCCGAGGTCGGCGGCGAGTTCACCCTCGGCGCCGGTCCGGGCGGTCGCGGCGCCGTGCTCCGCTGGGCGGCAGCGCTCGGCTGAGACGGGCAGGCGCGGGCTCGCGCGACCACGCATCCGGACGCACCTGTCCGGACCGGCGCGCGGCACCCGGCGGCCGTGGCAGGATACGAATCGATTCGAGACCGACGCCCCGGAGGCCCGCATGCCGTTCCGCTCCGTCATCGTCAACGTCGCCGACGTCGCGGCGTCGGTGGACTTCTACCGGCGCTACCTCGCCGCCGAGCCCCTCGACGTCCACGAGGACCGCGCCGAGCTCGACCTCGGCACCGGCACCCTGCGCCTCGTCCGGGTCATGAGCGACGCCCCCGCGACGACCTGGGTCGACGACGACCGGCAGCGCGGGTTCCGGCACGTCGGCTTCCGCGTCGACCGCCTCGAGCCCTGGACCGACCCGCTGCACGCCGCCGGGGTGCGGTTCCACATCGAGCCCACCGACGCTGTCGGGGGCCTGCGGATCGCGTTCTTCTACGACCCGGACGGCACCCTGCTCGAGCTCGTGGAGCACAACCCGGAGTACGACGAGGTGCTCGACGAGGCCCTCGTCGCGGCCGAGCGGGCGATGCCCGTGCCCGACCGTCCCCGCCTCGACCACGTCGCGCTGACCGTCCCGGACGTCCCCGCCGCCGTCGACCGCTGGCGCGCCCTGGGCTTCCGCCCGTACGGGACGCTGGTGCCCCCGGGCGACGCGCGTGGCCTGCACCTGACGGACCTGCGCTCGGGGGACACCGTGCTCGAGCTGTTCGCGTTCGCCGACCCCACCGTGCGCCGCGAGGCGCAGCTCGGGGCGCGGGGCTTCCAGGCCGCCGTCGTCGGGGACACCGGCCTGCCGCCCGGTGCGCTGCCACCGGGGTTCTACCCGGTCGGGCCCGCGCCGGACGGATCGGCGGTCGTGGCCGACGAGGACGGGCTCCTGGTGGTGCTCGAGACGTCCTGACCGGACCTGTCGGCCCGTCCCCGCGCACCGGCCCGCCGCTCACCGGGCGGGGGCGCACCCGGGGGGCTGCTCACCGGGGGCGGCCGGCCCGCTGGAGGAGCACGAGGGTCTCGGCGTGCGCGGTCTGGGGGAACATGTCGAGCACCTGGGCACGGGTGGGGACCAGGGTCGGCATGGCGGCGAGGTCGCGCGCCAGGGAGGCGCCCTCGCAGCTGGAGTACAGCACCGCGGGCACCCCCGACGCCTCGAGCCAGGGGGCCAGGTCCCCGATCCCGCGGCGGGGCGGGTTGACGACCACGAGGTCTGGCAGCGGTCGCGTCGTGCGCGCGAACGCGGCGGCGTCGCCCACGGCGAACCGCACGCCCGCCAGCCCGGCGCGCGTGGCCGCGGCCGTCGCCCCGTCGACGGCCTCGGCGCTGACCTCGATCCCCGTGACGCGCCGGACGCCGTCGGCGCAGTGCAGGGCGAACCCCCCGACGCCGCAGTACAGGTCCCACAGGGTGGCCGGCGCGACGTCGTCGACCCACGCACGGGCCTGTCGGTACAGGGCGGCGGCGACGGCGGTGTTCGTCTGGAAGAAGCCTCCGGGGCGCAGCAGCAGGTCGATGCCCGCGACCCGCATCCGCAGCGTCCGGTCCTGGGTGAGCAGCTCCTCGCGCTCGCCCTCGAGGACCGCCGCGTGCCGCGGCTGGACGTTGAGCGACGCGACCCGCAGCC
The DNA here is from genome assembly GCA_023430425.1 of Actinomycetes bacterium. The sequence goes on from JAEZAR010000280.1 coordinate 1,717, forward strand.
CCGGCAGCGCGGCCTGCAGCCACGGCAGGTGCTTGCGCAGCCGGGCGAGGGGCTCGGTGGACCGGCACACGAAGCGCACCATGAGCTCGTCGTCGGGCGAGGCGGTCACCAGCAGGTACTTCAGCTCCCCGCGACGGGAGCCGAGGTCGTACGGCTCGAGGTCGGCGACGGTGACGAAGTCCGCGAGCGTGGACAGCGCCGCCCGCAGCCCGGGGGTGTGCAGCGGGCAGTCGCGCAGGTCGACGGCGCGGCCGTGCTCGTCGAGGATCCCCACGACCGGGCGGGCCGCGGTCCCGCCGACCACCATCTTGGCCTTGTTCCGGTAGCCGGCCTCGGGGCTGGCCACGGGTGGCAGCCACTGCGGCGCACGGGAGCCGCCCACCGCGCCCGCGACGAGGCGCTCGGCCCGCCGCGCCTTGTCCGCGAGCTGCTCGGCGTACGGCCGTTCGATCCAGGTGCAGGACGCGCACCGGGCGGCCTCGTAGTAGGAGCAGCGCACGGCGTCCACCCTACGAGCGCTCCGCTGAGCCCCTGCGCTCACGTCGCCCCGGTGGTCAAGGTGGCGCCGGGGTGCGCCGATGGTGGGGAGGTGGCCACGCCCGACGCCCTTCTCATGCACCTGGACCGGGTGGCACGGTTCCGGTGGCCGATCGTGCTCGGCTGGCTCGCCGTCGTCGCCGCACTCTCGGCGATCTGGGCGAGCGACGGTGACTGGAACTGGTTCCGCACCGGGTCGCGCGCCCTCCTCGGGGACCCCGTGCCGGGCATGGAGGGCGGCGTGCACCTGTACGCCTCGTCCCCCCGGACGCAGATCGGTCCGCCCGGTCTCGTGGCGGCGACGGCGTTCACCTGGCTGCCGCAGCCCTGGGACCTCTGGGTGGCGCGGCTCGCGATGAGCCTGGCCCTCGTGGCCATGCTCTGGCTCGTCGACCGGCTGGCCGAGGCCCACGGCGTCGACGAGCGCGCCCGCCGGCGCGGCACGCTCCTCGGGGGCCTCGTGCTCGTGCCCTCGTGGGTCGACGTGGCCGTCGAGTTCGCCCACCTCGACGACGTGCTGGTGCTGCTCCTGGTGGTGGCCGCGATGGCGCTCCTGGTCCGCGGCCGCCCCACGTGGGCCGCCGTCGCGATCGGGCTGGCCCTGGCGACCAAGCCGTGGGCCGTGGTGGCCGCACCGGTCCTGCTCCGGGGCGGGT
>JAEZAR010000204.1 GCA_023430425.1 Actinomycetes bacterium
GGATGTGCGGCCGGCTGACGACCTGGCCGGCGTCCGCGCCGGGCCCCGACCGACCGGCGTCGGCGCCCGATCCCGACTGACCGGCGCAGGGCGCCGACCCGACCGACGTCAGGCGCGGGGGGGCCCGGAGGACGCGCGGACCACGAGCTCGGGCGTGAACTCCACCTGCTGCGCGTGGCCGGCGTCGGCGCCCCTGCTGCGCAGCAGGAGGTCGGCCGCGGTCTCGCCGAGCCGTCGCATCGGCTGGCGGACCGACGTCAGCGGGGTCGCCAGCATCGCGGCGAACGCGACGTCGTCGTAGCCGACCACCGCCACGTCGCCGGGGACGTCGAGGCCGGCGGCCCGCAGGCGCCGGATGACACCCATCGCCGTGACGTCGTTGACGCAGAACACGGCGGTCGGCGGCTGCGCCACCTCGAGCAGCGCCGCGGCCCCGGCCTCACCGCCGGTCGTGTTGAGCTCGTCGACCGTGACCTCGACGAGCGCCGCGGCGCCCAGCCCGGCCTCCTCGAGGGCCCGCAGCGCACCGGCCCGGCGGTCGACGCACTGCTGGATGGTCGGCGGGCCGTTGACGAAGCCGACGCGGCGGTGCCCGAGCCGCAGCAGGTGCTCGACGGCCTGGCGGGCCCCCTCGACGTCGTCCACCGCGACGGAGGACAGCTCGGGGAACGGGGAGCGGCGGTCCAGCAGCACCACGCCGACGCCGCGCCGGTGGAGGTCGCGCAGGTGCTCGACGTCCTCGCCCGCGGGCGTGACGAGCACGCCCAGCACGCCGTGCTCCTCGAAGAGGCGCAGGATGCGCGCCTCGCGCTCCGGTGCGGAGTCGGAGGAGGCGAGCATGAGCGTGAGGTCGTCCTCGCGCAGGCGGTCCTCGATGCCGCGGGCCACCTCGGTGAAGAAGGGGTTGCCGATGTCGAGCAGGATCGCGCCGACGCTCGTCAGCGTCCCCGCCCGCAGCTGCCGTGCCGCGCCGCTCGGGACGAACGACAGCTCGGAGATCGCCCGGAGCACCCGGTCGCGCGTCGCGGGGGAGACCCGCTCCGGGCGGTTGAGGACGTTGGACACGGTGCCGAGCGACACCCCCGCGTGCTGTGCGACGTCGCTGATGCTCGCGCGCTGCGTGCGCCGGCCCGACGCCGGCCGTTCGCTCGTGGGCACCGGGGCTCCTTCCCTGCGGCTCGCGCCATCATGCCGGACGGCGGTGCCACCGCGCCGGATGCGCGCCACGGAGGGTCCGGGGCGCCCGTTGACCGGTGCGCGACCGGGCGGGTAGCGTGGGCTGAAACGTTTCACTCGCTCACTCGCTCACGTGTCCGCACGTCCGCAGCGTCCGCGCCCGGCAGCCGCCGGCCCACCTCACGGGGTCCCCATGACGACGACGTCCACCGGCACGGCTCGGGCCGGCGCCGCCCTCGCCGCCCTCGCCGCGCAGACCGTCGAGCTGCCCAGCTGGGCGTTCGCCAACTCCGGCACGCGGTTCAAGGTGTTCGCGCAGCCGGGCGTGCCGCGGGACCCGTTCGAGAAGATCGCCGACGCGGCGCAGGTGCACCGGTTCACCGGCGTGGCCCCGCGGGTCTCCCTGCACATCCCCTGGGACCTGGTGGACGACGTCGGCGCCCTCGCCGTGCACGCCGCGGACCACGGGGTCGCCGTCGGCACGATCAACTCCAACGTCTTCCAGGACGACGACTACATGCTCGGCTCGCTCACCCATCCCCACGCCCGGGTGCGTGCCAAGGCGGTGCGGCACCACCTCGACTGCATCGACGTCATGCGTGCCACCGGCTCGACCGACCTGAAGGTCTGGCTGCCGGACGGCCTGAACTACCCGGGCCAGGACGACCTGCGCGCGCGCCAGGACCGGCTCGCCGCGTCGCTCGCGGAGATCTACGCCGCGCTCGACCCGTCGATGCGCCTGCTGCTGGAGTACAAGTTCTTCGAGCCGGCGTTCTACGCGACCGACGTGCCCGACTGGGGCACGTCGCTGCTGCACTGCCTGGCGCTCGGCGACCGCGCGCACGTCGTCCTCGACACCGGCCACCACGCGCCGGGCACGAACATCGAGTTCATCGTTGCCCAGCTGCTGCGCGCGGGCCGCCTCGGGGCGTTCGACTTCAACAGCAGGTTCTACGCCGACGACGACCTCATGGTGGGCGCCGCGGACCCGTTCCAGCTCTTCCGGATCATGCACGAGATCGTGACGGCCGACGCCCTCGGGCCGGACTCCGGTGTGAGCTTCATGCTCGACCAGTGCCACAACGTCGAGCCGAAGATCCCCGCCCAGATCCGCTCCGTGATGAACGTCCAGGAGGCGACGGCCAAGGCGCTGCTCGTCGACCGCGACGCCCTGCGCGCCGCGCAGGAGGCGGGTGACGTCCTCGGTGCCTACGGCGTGCTCAAGGACGCCTACGACACGGACGTGCGCCCGCTGCTCGCCGACCTGCGCGCGTCCCAGGGCCTCGACCCCGACCCGCTCGCGGCCTACGCCCGCTCCGGCTACGCGGAGCGGATCGCGGCGGAGCGCGTCGGCGGCCGGCAGGCGGGGTGGGGGGCGTGAGCGGCGCCCGGCCGACGTCGGGCGACCGGCCCGTCGCCCACCTCCTGGAGCGCTCCCAACGCCACGGCGCCGACCCGACGGTGACCAACTACGCCGGGGGCAACACCTCCGCGAAGGGGGCCGCGACCGACCCGGTGACGGGTGGGCCGGTCGAGCTGCTGTGGGTCAAGGGCTCGGGCGGCGACCTCGGCACGCTGACCGAGGCCGGGCTGGCCGTGCTGCGGCTGGACCGGCTCCGGGCGCTGGTCGACGCGTACCGGGGCGTGGACCACGAGGACGAGATGGTCGCCGCGTTCGACCACTGCCTCTTCGGGCGGGGCGGCGCCGCGCCGAGCATCGACACCGCGATGCACGGTCTGGTCGGCGCGGCCCACGTGGACCACCTGCACCCCGACGCCGGCATCGCGCTGGCCACCGCGGTCGACGGCGAGGCCCTGGTCCGCGAGTGCTTCGGCGACCGGGTCGCCTGGGTGCCCTGGCGTCGGCCGGGCTTCCAGCTCGGGCTCGACGTCGCCGCCGTCGCCGCTCGTCCCGGGGTGATCGGCTGCGTGCTGGGCGGCCACGGGATCACCGCGTGGGGGGACACGAGCGAGGAGTGCGAGGCGAGGTCCCTGGAGATCGTCCGGACCGCCGAGCGGTTCGTCGCGGAGCGGACCGCCGCGCTGGCCGCCCGCGGGGAGCACCCGTTCGGGGCGGTCGTGCCCGGGCGCGAGCCGCTGGCCGGCGCCGAGCGGCGCGCGCGGGCGGCGGCCCTCGCGCCCGTGATCCGGGGGCTGGCGAGCACCGATGCGGCGCAGGTGGGGCATGTGGTGACGGACGACGACCGCGTCCTGGACCTCCTGGCCCGGGAGAAGCTCGAGCGCCTCGCCGTGCTCGGCACCTCCTGCCCGGACCACTTCCTGCGCACGAAGGTCCGGCCGCTGGTCGTGGACACCCCCGCGGGCGCCCCGCTCGAGGACGTCGTCGCGCGGCTGCGCGAGCGGCACGCCGCGTACCGGGCCGAGTACGCGGATTACTACGAGCGCCACGCCGGGCCCGACAGCCCCCCGATGCGCGGCGCCGACCCGGCGGTCGTGCTCGTGCCCGGCGTCGGGATGTTCACGTTCGGCAAGGACAAGCAGACCGCCCGCGTGGCGGCGGAGTTCTACGTCAACGCGATCAACGTGATGCGCGGTGCCGAGGCGATCAGCACGTACGCGCCGATCGACGAGGCCGAGAAGTTCCGCATCGAGTACTGGGCTCTCGAGGAGGCCAAGCTCGCGCGCCTGCCGAGGCCGGGGCCGCTGGCGACGCGCGTCGCGCTCGTCACGGGCGGCGCGTCGGGGATCGGCCGGGCGGTCGCGGAGCGGCTCGTCGCGGACGGCGCATGCGTCGTCGTCGCGGACCGGGAC
>JAEZAR010000025.1 GCA_023430425.1 Actinomycetes bacterium
AAGTCCACCTCCTCGCGCGCCCTGGCCCAGCTGCGCACCATCATGACCGACCCAGGAGAAGAGGCATCCTCATGAGCGCCCCCGACGACTTCGCCGCGCGGCTGCGCGCCGGCGCACACCTCGACGAACTCACCTCAGCCCTGGACACCGACCAGGTCGTGACCCGCAGTCGCCGCCGACGCACCACCGGGCGAGTGGCGACTGGAACGGTAAGCCTTGCCCTGACGGCCGGCGCAGTCCTGCTCGCACCCTCACTGCTCCCGACCCGCTCGGTGCCACCAGCCAGCACCGGCGCACCCACTACCTCGAGCACCCAAGCCCCGTCGCCCGCAGCCACCAGTCCAGGTGCTGAGTCCCCGGGCCCCACGGGTGCACTGCCCGCAGGCTTCGTCGACGGGCATGTGCCGGCCTGGCTCGAGGGTTCCGGCCTGGCCTGCGGCGCGGACGCGGTCGCCCCGCAACCGGCCGGCACCGTCGTCGCCCTCCGGGCGGCCGGCACGGCGACTTCCGAGCAGACGCCCGACGGGACGTGGCTCTACACCTTCGACGCCACCCTGACATCCGCCGCGACGTCCACCGTGGACCTGTGGGCACCCGACCTGGCCGCCGTCGCCTGGGTGCAGGACGGCCGCATCGTCGGGCTGGGACCGAACAACGCCGAGAGCGCCTCCATCGCCGCCCTCCCGCCCGACCAGCCACGCGCGGTCCACGCCTCGGCCACCCGCACGGACTACTGCGTCCCCAACAGCGACGGGACCTACACCACCGACCTTCCAGCCGGTGACTACGAGCTCGTCCTGTACTTGCGCGTCTCGCCCGACACCTACGACCCCGCGACGACGACCTGGATCACGAGCCAGCGCCTGACGGCGACTCTCACCGAGGACGGCCGGCTGACCGACGTAGAAGCGGAAGGGTGAGGCGGCCCGTCCATGGTTCGAAGCGCGAGCGGTCTGGGACGCGGACTCGATGACTCGATGCTCCCGTTGGACCCGTGCGGGCGGTACGGAAGCGCCGTGGGCCTCAGCCGTGGCCAAGGGCTTGTCGCCACGCTCCATCGCCAAGTACCACGTGATGCTGCACTCGGTGGTTCGCCCGGGCGGTTCCTGACCGGCTCGTCGCCTCCAACCCCTGCAAGCACACCGAGCCGCCGAAGGTCGTGACGAGGAGGGCCAGGACGCTCACCCCCGAAGAGTTCGCGGGCGTGCTGGCCGAGATCCCGGACCGCTTCAAGCCGCTCGTCATGACCGCGATCGAGACGGGCCTGCGATGGGGCGAACTCGGAAGTGGTCTGACGGAAGCGCGGCAGCGAGCGATGGCCGATGACGTGGCGCGGCCGGTCGCCGAGGCGCTCAAGGCGGCTTCCGACCCCATCCGGGTGCGCGTTCTCTCGGCGCTGGCCACCGCACCGTCCGGGGAGGTGTCGGCCGGCGAGCTCGCTGCGATGACGGACGTCACCGCCCCCACCGTCTCCCACCACCCCGGCAAGAACCTCAGCCACGTCATCTACTGCACGGACGAGGGCGGCACGGTCAGCTGACCGTCGGTCGCGCGGCCCCGGGCCCGGTCGTCCCGAGCCCGGGGGTCGCGCAGCAGGTCCACGACACGCGACCAGCCGTCGTCCCCGTGACCGGCCTCGACCGCACTGGCGGCGAGGTCACGCAGCAGGGACGGCAGCCGGAGGTCGAGCCCGGCGTCGCTGGCGGTCGCGTGGACGTGCTCCAGCGCGGCGAGCTCCATCGCGATCCGGTCCTGCGCGCCCGGGTGCTCCCCGGCGTCGACGTCGCGCGCCAGCTCGGTGAGGGTCGCCGGCAGGATCTCGACCATCGACCGGGCGAGCGGCAGGAACCGCGCCGCGCTCACGCCGGACGCCCCGACCATCGCCGCCGCGTGCAGGAAGCCGGTCATCCCGGTGAAGAACACCTCGAGCATGGCGACGTCGAGCAGGGATGCCGCGCCGGGGTCGTCACCCACGTACCTGCCCTCGCCGCCGAGGGCCGCCCGCGCGTCGTGCGACGCGCTGAAGAGGTCGGGGTCGCCGGAGTACAGGACGAGCGCGTCCTCGGTGCCGACCAGCGGGGTCGGGACCATGATCGCCGCAGCGAGCAGGCGGATCCCGCGGTCGGTCGCCCACCGCGTGGTCTCCCTCGCCTGCATCGGGGTCGCCGACGCGGCGTTGACGACGACCGAGCCGGCGAGTGCGGACGGGTCGATCGAGGCCAGGAGCGCCCGGGTGGTGGCGTGGTCGCGGAGCACGGCGAACGTCACGTCGGCCGCCCGGACGGCGTCGTCCGGCGTCGCGGCCACGACGACCCCCAGGTCGCGCAAGGGTTCGGCCCGGGACGGTGTGCGGTTCCAGGCGACCGTCGCCAGACCCGCACGGGCGAGGGCGGAGGCGACGGCCGAGCCCATGGGACCCAGGCCCAGGACGGCGACGGTGGGGGGCGTGTGCTGACGGGACATGGGGTCCTCCTCGGTCTCGGGCACGGTCTCGACCCGCACACCCTCCGACCGGTACCGTCGTCCCGACAAGTACCTACTTCCGTGTGTGGTACCTACCCCGAGGTGAGTGTGGAGGCCGGAATGGCCGGGACGGGCACCTTCCTGTGCGGGCTCGACGCCGCTGTCGCCGTCGTCGGCGGCAAGTGGAAGCCGCTCATCCTCTGGGCGCTGAGCGAGCGCCCGCGCCGCACGGGGGAGCTGCGGCGCGAGCTGGACGGCGTCTCGGAGAAGGTGCTCATCGCCCAGCTGCGCGAGCTCGAGGAGGACGGCGTCGTCCGGCGGGAGGTCTTCGCGCAGGTCCCGCCGAAGGTCGTCTACCACCTCACGGAGGTGGGTGTGCAGCTCGACCGGGCGCTGGGCCCCCTCGGGGACTGGGGCGAGCAGCACATGCACGACATCGTGGCCCGGCGCAGCGCCCGGCCCGCGGCCGCCGCACGTCCGGCGCGCTGACGGCGGGCTCAGTCCCCCGCGAGCCCGCGCTCGGCCGCCATGCCCCGATGTCGTGGCGGCCCGGCTCAGCGGCCGGACGGTGCCTGCCCCCACGGAGATCCTCCGGGCGGTAGCCGCGATGTACACCGGGGTCGCGGCGCACCCGATCAGCAGCCCCCCGCCGCAGGCCATCGGCCATCCGTTCGTCGAGGTGCCGGTCGAGTCGATCTCGGTGGTCTAGTTCTCGGGAGATTCTCGATCACCGCGTTGCCGCCGGGCGCGCTGCACGACCTCCTTGGCGACTCGGTCAGACACCGCCCTGGCCTGATCGACCGCTTCACTGCCCAACCTTCGCGCGGCGTCGACGCCGTCCTCACCTGTCTCGAACACCTTGTCCCTGACGTCCGTCGCCGCCTTTATCCAGCGCCGGGCCTCCACGGCCTGGGAGTCACGTCCGATGCCGAGATGCGCGTGGAGATCCGCGACGGCGCTCACCACCTCGTTCCGCGAGCGGACCACGATCGGTGATGCCGCCGGATGGAGCAGCACTTTCGCGGCTGTGCGTGCCCGTCCACGGGGCAGCGTCCGTTGACATCTCGTTGACACCAACGCCAGAGGCCCTCCCGATCTCGCGATCGGAAGGGCCTCTGACCTGGTACTTCACTTGTAGCGGGGGCAGGATTTGAACCTGCGACCTCTGGGTTATGAGCCCAGCGAGCTACCGAGCTGCTCCACCCCGCGTCGGCTCTGCCACCTTACGCGACGCTGGGAGGCGGGCCAAATCCGTTCGCCATGAGCGCACAGCTCCCGCCCCCCACCGGAGCGGGGCATCCCGCCACGGGTGATCGACACCACGGCGCGGCGTGCGGCGGGGTTCCGACGGCACGCTGCCGCCCGTCCCCGTCCCCGTCTCCGTCCGCCGGCCCCGAGATCAGCCCTGCAGCGCGGCCTCCGCGGCGAGCGCCCGCTCCAGGGCCTCCTGGAGCGCCGCCTGCGCCTCGCCGTACGCCGCGAAGTCACCGTCGGCGAGCGCGGCCTGGCCGGCCTCGATCGCGTCCCGGGCGTCCTCGAGCGCGACGCGCAGCGCCTCGCGTGCGTCGCCGGTGGGCGGCGCCTGCGTCGGCTGGGCGGTCGGCGTGGTCGTGGGCGTCGCCGTCGGCTCAGGCTCCTCGTCGTCGACCGGGGGCTCGCCGTCGACCGGGGCGTCGGGGACCTCCTCGGCGTCGTCGCCAGGTGTCACGTCCTCGACGCCGGCGTCGCCGCCGAACACCTGGTCCAGCGCCTCCGCGAGCGTCTCGGCGAAGCCGATCTCCTCGCCGAACGAGACGAGCACGCGCTGCAGCAGCGGGAACCGCGTGCCGCCCGTGGACTGCACGTACACCGGCTGGACGTACAGCAGGCCGCCGCCGACCGGCAGCGTCAGCAGGTTGCCGCTGACCACCGTGGAGTCGCCGAGCTGCAGGACGTTGAGGCTCTGCGAGACCTCGGGGTTGGAACGGAACGTGTTCTGGACCTGCCCGGGCCCGGGCACCGTCGAGTCGCGGGGCAGCTCGAGCAGACGCATCTGGCCGTAGCCCTCCCGGCGCACGCCCGCCTCGTTGCCGGGCTCGGCGTCGACCGCGAGGAAGCCGGTGAGCACGTTGCGGTCGGTGTTGCCGCCGGGGATGAACACGCTGGTCAGCGAGAAGGTCGGCTCGCTCTGCGTGGGCATCTGGAGGGTCAGGTAGTAGGGCGGCTGGTTGCCGCGCCCGCTCACCGGCTCCTCCGGGTTCGCCCAGAAGTCCTGCCCCGAGTAGTACTCGGCCGCGGTGTCGACGTGGTACGTCGCGAGCAGGTTGCGCTGCACCTTGAACAGGTCCTCGGGGTAGCGCAGGTGGCTCATGAGGTCGCCGCTGATGTCGTCCATCGGCCGCAGCACGTTCGGGAACACGTTCATCCACGTCTGCAGCACCGGGTCCTCGGTGTCCCACGCGTACAGGACGACCTCGCCCGAGTACGCGTCCACCGTCGCCTTGACCGAGTTGCGCACGTAGTTCACCTGCTGCGGCGCGAGGGCGGCGATGGTCTCCGAGGTCGCCGTGAGCGCGTCGGTGGTGACCTCCTCGAGCGCGCGGGAGGCGGAGTACGGGTACTGCTCGGCCGTCGTGTACCCGTCGACGATCCACAGCACCCGCTCGTCGACGACCGCCGGGTAGACCCGCGTGTCGAGGGTGAGGAACGGGGCCACCTTCGCGACCCGCTCACGCGGGCTGCGGTCGTACAGGACCTGCGACTCCTCGGTCACGCGCTCGGAGAACAGGATCTCCTCGTCGCCGAACTTCATCGCGAAGAGCAGCTGGTTCCACAGGTTCCCGATGCTCGGACCGGCCTGCACCTCGTCCGTGGGGAAGGTGGTGTTCACCTGGCCCCCGGGCGCGTCGTCGTCGGGGAAGTCGAGCTCCCACGGCTCCTCGCCCTCGGGGGCGCCGACGATCGAGTACTCGGGGCTCTGCTGCCCGAAGTAGATTCGCGGCTCGTAGCTGCCGATCGAGCCCTGGGACGGGATCCCCCCCTCGTAGAACGCCGGGCGCCCGTCGGTCGCCGTCGTGTTGCCGTACGCGGCGACGACGCCGAAGCCGTGCGTGTACACGCTGTGGTCGTTGACCCACGTGCGCTGCCCGGCACCGAGACCGTCGAGGTCGAGCTCACGGACGGCGATGACCGTGTCCCGGGACTCCCCGTCGATGTCGTACCTGTCGACGGACAGGGTGTCGGGGAAGTTGTAGTACTGCTTGTTCTGCTGGAGCTGGCGGAAGGAGTTGCTCACGATCGCGGGGTCCAGCAGCCGGATGCTCGCCGTCGTCTCCGCGTCCTCGCGCAGCGCGCCCGGTGTGCCCTCGAGGGTGGCGGCGTACGGCTCCACCTGGACGTCGACGAGCCCGAACGCGGCCTTGGTCGCGTCGATGTTGCGCTGGATGTACTCCGCCTCGGCCTCCTGGGCGTTCGGCTGCACCTGGAAGCGCTGCACGACGGCGGGGTAGATCCCGCCGATGACGATCGCCGAGACGACCATGAGCCCGACGCCGATGGCCGGCAGCCGCCAGGTGCCCCGCAGCGCGGCGACGACGAAGAGCACCGCCACGATCGCGGCCACGACGGCCAGGATGATCTTGGACGGCAGGACGGCGTGGACGTCGGTGAACGAGGCGCCCGCGGCGACGTCTCCGCCCCCGGTGCGGGTGAGGATCGAGTACCGGTCGAGCCAGTAGTTGCCGCCGATGAGCAGCATGATCACGGCAGCGGTGATGCCGAGCTGGAGGCGCGCGGCGCGCGTGGTCCGCTCGCCCCCGCCCCCGAACCGCAGGCCGCCGTACAGGTACTGCGTCGCGACCGCGGTGATGCCGGAGATGACCGCCACCGCCATGAGGAACGAGACCACGAACCGAACCGCGGGCAGCGTGAACAGGTAGAAGGACAGGTCGATGCCGAAGTGCGGGTCGACCTCGCCGAACGTCTCGGCGTTGAGGAACAGCAGGACCGTCTGCCACTGGGCCGACGCGGCGAGCCCGCCGAAGAAGCCGAGGACCGCCGGCGCCGTGATCATCACCAGGCGCCGCAGGGGCTCGATCATCTCGCGGTACTGGTCGAGCGAGGCCTGCTCCGGCGTCGACGGCGCGTACACGGGCCGGGTGCGGTACGCGACGCTCAGCGAGGCGTACACGGCGCCGGCCATGACCGCGAAGGCGGCGAGGAAGAGCACGGCGCGCGTCAGCCACTCGGTGCGCAGCACCTCGAGGTACCCGACGGCGTCGAACCAGAGCCACTCGGTCCAGAGCTGGGCCGTGAGCATGAACAGCACGCCCAGGATGACGAGCACGACCATCGTCGGGCCGAGCGCACCACGGCGTCGGCGGGGGCGCGGGGCGGCCGTGCGGGGGGGCGGAGCGAACGTCACAGAGGTCCTCTTGTCGTCGTGGCGGTGCACCCGGCCCGCCGCGCCACGAGTGGCGGCACCGGCGCCGGGACGAAGGAGGAACGACCCGGCGGGCCCCCAGGTTCCCACATCGGGGCCGCCGAGGGGCGGGGCGCGGGAGGTCGCGTGCGCCCGGTGCCCTTGCGGGCGGCCCGGCCTGCGGCCGTCCGTCGCGGGGCGGGGGTGCGACGATGGCGCCGTGGACGAC
>JAEZAR010000248.1 GCA_023430425.1 Actinomycetes bacterium
CGTCCGCCTCGTGCTCGACCCCGGCGCGGCGACCGGGCCGGAGGGGTACGCGGTCGCGCACGAGGCCGGGACCGTCGTCGTGCGGGCCTCGGACGAGCGCGGGCTCCTGTACGGCTGGTTCCACCTCGTCCGGCACGGTGCCGCGGTGCTCACCGCAGGAGCGGCACGCGACGGCACCCTCGGCACCTTCGCGCCCGGCCAGCCGGTGCGGATGCTCGACCACTGGGACAACATGACCGTCCACCCCGTCATGGGGCAGGTGGAGCGGGGGTACGCGGGCGGCTCGATCTTCTTCGCCGACGGCGAGGTCCGTGCGGACCTGTCCCGGGTCCGGGCCTACGCGCGGCTGCTCGCGTCGACCGGCGTCAACGCGGTGGCCGTCAACAACGTCAACGTGCACCGGCTGGAGGCGGCCCTGCTGACCGACCACCTGCCCGGCGTCGTGCGCCTCGCCGATGCCTTCCGCCCGTACGGGGTGCGGCTGCACCTGTCGGTGTCCTTCGCCGCGCCGATGACGGTCGGCGGCCTGCCGAGCGCGGACCCGCAGGATCCCGACGTGCAGCGCTGGTGGGCGGAGGCGACGGCGCGGGTGTACGAGGCGGTCCCCGACTTCGGCGGCTACGTCGTCAAGGCGGACTCGGAGGGCCAGCCCGGCCCGTTCGCGTACGGCCGCGACCACGCCGACGGCGCGAACCTGCTCGCCCGCGCGCTCGCGCCCCACGGCGGCCGAGTCTTCTGGCGGGCCTTCGTCTACGACCACCACCAGGACTGGCGCGACCGCCGGACCGACCGGGCCCGGGCCGCCCACGACCACTTCGCGCCGCTCGACGGCCGCTTCGACGACAACGTGGTGCTGCAGGTCAAGTTCGGGCCGATGGACTTCCAGACGCGCGAGCCGGTGTCCCCGGTGATCGCCGCGATGCCGCGGACCGGCGTCGCCGTCGAGCTGCAGGTGACGCAGGAGTACACGGGCCACCAGAAGCACGTCTGCTACCTCGCGCCGCAGTGGTCCGACGTGCTCGGCTTCCGGTTCTGGGGCGAGGGCGGCCCGACGGTGGCCGACGTCGCGGCGGGCCGCGGCCCGGGCGGCAGGGCGGCCGGGCTGGTCGCGGTGTCGAACGTGGGCACCGACCGGTTCTGGACCGGGCACCCCCTCGCGCAGGCGAACCTGTTCGCGTTCGGGCGCCTCGCCTGGGACGCGGCGCTCGCGCCGGCGGCGGTGCTCGACGAGTGGGCGTCGCTGACGTTCCGGGACGCGGACGGCACGCTCGACCCGGTCGTGCGGGACACGCTGCACAGGATCATGGACGACTCCGGGCGGGTCTACGAGAGCTACACCGCCCCTCTCGGCGTCGGCTTCATGGTCACGCCCGGCAGCCACTACGGCCCGAGCGTCGACGGCTACGAGTACAGCCCCTGGGGCACGTACCACTTCGCGGACCGTGACGGCGTCGGCGTCGACCGGACGCGGGCGACCGGCACCGGCTTCACCGGCCAGTACCCCGCGCCGTGGCGGGACGTGTACGAGTCGCCCAGCACGTGCCCCGACGAGCTGCTGCTCTTCTTCCACCACGTCCCCTACGACCATGTGCTCCACTCGGGCAGCACCGTGATCCAGCACGTCTACGACAGCCGGTGGGACGGCGCCGCACGCACCGAGGAGATGGCGCGCGAGTGGGCCGACCTCCTGGGCCGGGTGCCCGACGACGTCTTCGCGCGGGTCACGGAGCGGCTCGCCGAGCAGGTGCGCAGCGCCCACGAGTGGCGCGACCAGGTGCGCACCTACTTCTTCCGCAAGTCGGGCGTGGATGATGCCCGCGGCAACCCCATCCACTGAGATGACGGACTGGCTCCGGACGGCGGCGGGCGGCCACCTGGTCCGGACGTGACCGGCACCAGGGCCGGCCCCGGTCCCGAGAGAGGGTGATGCGTCGTGTGGTTCGACTCGTGGGGCGACGTCGGTCGGGTGGCCGCCGTCGGGACGGCGGCGTACGTCACGCTCGTCGTGGTGCTCCGCGTCACCGGTAAACGCACGCTGGCCAAGCTCAACGCATTCGACCTGGTCGTGACGGTGGCCCTCGGCTCCACGCTCGCGACCATCCTGCTGAGCCGCGACGTCTCGTGGGCGGAGGGCACCGCGGCGCTCCTGCTGCTCGCGCTGCTCCAGCTCGTCGTCTCGTGGACGACCGCGCGGGTGGGCGCGGGGAGATCGGTGGTCACCGCGGCCGGCACCTTCCTCGTGCGCGACGGCGTCATCGACGAGGGGGCCCTGCGACGCCAGCGGGTCACGGTCGGCGAGCTGCGCCAGGCGGTGCGCAGCAGCGGCGTCGGCGGGCTGGACCAGGTGGCGGCCGTCGTCCTGGAGAGCGACGGGACGCTCTCCGTCATCACCACCGCCCAGCGCGGCGACGGCTGGGCGCTCGACGTGCATCCCTGAGCGCCGGGCTCGAACCCGCGCACCGGTCCGGCCACGCTGCACCTGCGTCGCGGGCGCCCGCCGCGCACGCCTGGCAAGGTCGGACCGTGAGCCTCCTCCAGCGCCTCCGCGAGCGGTTCTGGTTCATCCCCGCGGTGCTGTGCCTGGGCGCCTTCGCCCTGGCCGAGGCCCTCATCGCCCTCGACGAGCACCTGGGCGACCTCGAGCTCCCACCGTGGGCGGCGGCCGTGCTGTACCGGGTCGGCGAGAGCGGCAGCCGCGACCTGCTCGGCGCGATCGCCGGCTCCAGCCTCGCCGTCGCCGGCACGACCTTCTCGATCACGATGGCCGTCCTCGCGCTGACGTCCTCGACGTACGGCCCACGGCTGGTCCGCAACTTCATGGCCGACCGCGGCAACCAGGCGGTGCTCGGTGTGTTCGTCGCCACGTTCCTCTACGCCCTGCTGGTGCTCCGGTCGATCCGCGTCATCGGCGACGGGGACGAGGACGCCTTCGTCCCCCACCTGGCCGTGAACGTCGCGGTGGTCCTCGCGGTGGTCGACGTCGCCGTGCTCATCTACTTCATCCACCACATCAGCGACTCCATCCAGATCGCCACGCTCACCGCGGGCGTCCGTCAGGACCTCCGGGCGACCGTCGAGCGCCTCTACCCCCGACGGGGCACGCCGGACCCCGACGGCGCCGACGGCGACCCCTGGACCCCGCCCGACGACGGTGCACCGGTGCTCGCGCGTCGCTCGGGGTACGTCCAGTTCACCGACGAGGACGACCTGGTCGAGCTCGGCGCCCGCCGCGACGTCGTCGTGTCGCTGTCGGTCCGGCCGGGCCGGTACGTGCTCGAGGGCGCCGTCGTCGCGCGGGTCCACCCCGGCGGGCGTGCGGACGACGACACCCTGGACTCCGTCCGCACGTGCATCCACCTCGCCGACGCGCGCACGCCGTACCAGGACCCGGAGTTCGCGGTCCAGCAGCTCACGGAGACGGCGGTCCGGGCCCTGTCCCCGGGCATCAACGACCCGTACACGGCCGTCAACGCCCTCGACGACCTGTCGTCCGGGCTCTCGCTGCTGGCGGCGCGCGCGCCGCAGCCACGCGGGCGGACCGACGGGGACGGGACCCTGCGCGTCCGCAGCCCCCGGGTCGAGGCCGGCGAGCTGGTCACGGCGGTGCTCGACGCCATGCGCTGGTACGCGTCCGGGGCACCGTCGGTCATGTACGCGACGGTGGCCCTGGTGGAACGGGTGGCGGCCGCAACCTCCTCGGCCAGCCTGCGCGGCACCCTGCACGCGCAGCTCGGGCTGCTCCAGGACGCCTTCGCGGCCGCGGGTCACCACGACCACGACGTCCGGCTGTTCGCCGACCGGGTCGCGGCCGCCCGCTCGGGCCTTCTCGGCTGAGGCGGCAGTCGCCCGCGCCGGGGCGCGCTGCCCCGGGGCCACGACGCTCACGCCTCGGGTGGAGGGTCCTCCCCGTCCTCGCGACCGTCCGTCAGGCCCGGCCACGGCTTCGCCTGCGGCGCCTCGGGCGCCCCGACCACGAACCGCCGCTGCACCTGCGCCACGACCGGGCGCTCGTTGCGCCAGAGCAGGAACACGAGCACCGAGGCCAGCAGCACGACGAGCCAGTCACCGGCGACGTACACGACGCCGAGCACCAGCACGCCCAGGGACAGCACGCCCAGGGAGGCGAGCGGCGCGGTGAGCAGGAAGTAGGTCGCCATCCGCGCGGTGTCGCGCCAGCGGAACGAGAAGAGCGAGGCGATGGTCAGCGCGTGCGCCGTCCACACCAGCGCGACGGCCGCGACCAGCGCCCCGACGACGCCGAACACGACGGGGGCGTCCGTCACCCACAGGTTCGCGAGGTTGACGCCGAGGATCGTCCCGAGCGCCAGCGCGGGGACCCAGACGCGCAGCGCGTCGGCGAGGTTGAGTCGGTAGCCGCGCCAGAAGTGGCGGGCCGGCTTCAGGTCGCGCTCCTCGCCGAACCGGCGCCAGGCGAACAGCGCCGCCGAGACGGCGGGACCCACCGGGATGAGCAGCGCGGCGGCGAGCGGGATGTTGCTCCAGTGCCGTTCGAGCAGCACCAGCGGCACGAGGCCGGGCAGCGTCGTGACCAGCAGCATCGCCTCGACGACGACGAACCAGTAGACGACGGCGGACGCGCGGGAGAGCGGGCCGTCGCCGATCTCGGTGCGGGCGCGCGCCCCGGCGTCGGTCATGGGGTCACGGTAGCGGCGGCGCGCCGACCCGCAGGACGACGACGTCCGTCGGGGCGAGCCCCAGGGTCTCGCCGGCCCGGACGGTCCGGCCCGTGAGCAGGTCGGTGCCCCCGGCGTGTGCGACCACCTCCACGGGTTCGGCGCCGTGGTGCAGCAGCAGGTCCACCCGGCCGTCGGGCCCCTGCCGGACGGCGTGCTCGAGGCCGGGCACGTCCGCGTACGGCCCGACGAGGTCGTGGCGCTCGAGCACCCGGCGGACCACCCAGCGGACGCCCTCGGCGTCGAGCACCGTGCCGACGTACCACGCCTCGCCGGCGCCGTGCGCCCGGCGGGTGACCGCCGCTGTCCCCGCGTAGAAGTCCTCCTCGTACCGGCCGACGACCTGCGCACCCCCAGCGCCGTCCCCGCGGTCGGCACCTGCCCCACCCTGCGCGGTCGGACCGTCGTCGGGCACCACGAGCTCCATGACGAGCGAGCCCTGCGCGGTCACCGTCGGCGCACCCGGCGCCTCGAGCAGGACGCGGCGGGCGTCCGCAGGCGGCTGCGCGTCCGTCTCCTCGACGCGGACGCCGAGCAGGGCGGCGAGCGGGCCCGGCGCGTCCGCGAGGAAGGCCCGGTCGTCCTCGTCCACCCGGCCGGACAGCGCCGTCACGAGCACGGTGCCCCCGCGCGTCGCGACGTCCGCGAGCCGGTCGGCGAGGTCGCCCTTGACCATGTGCAGCGTCGGGGCCACGACCACGTCGTAGCCGGCCAGGTCCGCGGTCACCGGCACGACGTCGAGCTGGACGCCGGCCTCCCAGAGCGCCCGGTGGTAGGCGACCACCGTGTCGAGGTACCTCAGGTGCCGGTTGGGGCCGTCCCAGATCTCCACCGCCCACCACGAGTCCCAGTCGAACAGCAGCGCGGCGCGCGCCGGCGTGCGCGCACCCAGTACGGCGTCACCCACCCGCTCGAGGCCGGCGCCGAGCTCGGCGACCTCGCGGAAGGTGCGGGTGTCGGTCCGGCCGGAGTGGCCCAGGACGGCGCCGTGCTCCTTCTCGCACGCCCCGCGCGACTGGCGCATCTGGAAGTAGAGGACGGCGTCGGCGCCGTGCGCGACCGCCTGCCATGACCACAGGGCGAGCACGCCCGGCCGCTTCACGGGGTTGACGTCGCGGCTCGCGGTGACCGACGGCGTCTGCTCCATGAGCCAGAACGGCTGGCCGCCCTTGATCCCGCGCATGAGGTCGTGCGCGAGCGCCATGCGCGAGGCCGAGGCGTGGTCGGGCGGGTAGTTGTCCCACGAGACGAAGTCGAGGTCGTCGGCCCAGCGGTGGTAGTCGATCGGCCGGTACAGGCCCATGAAGTTCGTCGTGACGGGTCGGTCGGAGTGCGCGCGGATCGCGGCCTTCTCCTCGCGGAAGGTGCGCAGCAGGTTGTCCGACGTGAACCGCAGGTAGTCGAGCGTGATGCCCTGGAAGGCCGTGTGGTTCGGTCCGCGCCAGTGCTCCGACAGCGCGTTCGGCGGCACGACCTGCGCCCAGTCGGTGAACCGGTGCGACCAGAACGTCGTCCACCACGCCTCGTTGAGCCGGTCGAGCGAGCCGTAGCGCTCACGGAGCCACGTGCGGAACTCCACCGCGCACAGGTCGCAGTAGCAGGCGCCGCCGTACTCGTTGTTCACGTGCCAGGCGACGACGGCGGGGTGGTCGCCGAGACGCTGGGCCACCTTCCGCGCCAGGGCCGCCGCGGCGCGCCGGTACACCGGCGAGCTCGGGCACGCGTTGTGCCGCTGGCCGTACACGTGCCGGCGGCCCTCGAAGTCCGTGCGGTTCACCTCGGGGTGCTCGTGCGCCAGCCAGGGCGGCAGCGCACCCGTGCCCGTGGCGAGGCACACCTGACGGCCCTGCGCGTGCGCGCGGTCGACGACGCGCTCGAGCACCGACAGGTCGTAGGTGCGGGCGTCCGGCTGGGTGAGCGACCAGGCGAAGACCCCGACCGTGAGGGTGTCGATGCGGGCGGCGTCGAACGCGGCGTGGTCCGCGTCCCACACCTCCTCGGGCCACTGCTCGGGGTTGTAGTCGCCGCCGTACGGGATCCGGCTCGTGGTCGGGACGGTCATCGCGCGCCCTCGCCGGCCCGGGTGCCGCCCGCGTCCGCGTACCCGGGGATCCGGGTGTCGTCGAGCCACGGGGGGGTCTCGTCCCGCACCGGCCACACCTCGACGCACGTGACCTCGTGCCGGCCGAGCGGGAGGTCGAGCACGACCCGCGGCGCCCCGCCCGGGCCGGCCGGCTCGACCGCCAGGGGGCGGTGCTCGACGGCCGGCCGCGACGCGTCGTGCAGCACGTCGAGCTGGGTGCTGGTCGGGGACGCGGGTCGGCCGAGCGC
>JAEZAR010000249.1 GCA_023430425.1 Actinomycetes bacterium
GCCCTGCGGCTGTACGCGCTGGCGTACGCCCGGGCCTGCGTGGCGGTGCACCTGGACCCCGAGCCGCCGGGCGTGCCGGACTGCTCGTGCGGGGTCGGCGTGCGGCACGCCGCGGTGCCCGTCGAGCAGCGCCACCTGCCCCCGCGGGCGTCCTGACCCGGGTCAGAGGAGCTCGTCGAGCGCCGTGAGCACGGCGCTGGTCCCGGCGTCGACCTTCACGGCGGCGAGGCCGTCGGCGCGGGTGGGGCCCCGGTTGACGACCACCACCGGGAGCCCACGCCGTGCGGCGTGCGTCACGAGGCGGCGCCCGGACAGGACCGCGAGCGAGGAGCCGGCCACCAGGAGCGCCTCGGCGTCGTCCACGACCGCGAGCGCGGCGGCGACCCGGGCGCGCGGCACCTGCTCGCCGAAGTAGGTGATGTCCGGCTTGAGGATCCCGCCGCAGCGCTCGCAGTCGGCCACCCGGAACCCCTCGGTGGAGGCGACGACGGCGTCGGCGTCGGGGGCGACCTCGACGTCGGCCACCTCGCCGGCGGCCTCCGCGAACCCGGGGTTGAGCGCCTCCAGCCGGGCGGCCAGCCGGTCCCGACCCGTCCGCGCGCCGCACGACAGGCAGACGACGTGCGCGTAGGTGCCGTGCAGGTCCACGACCCGTCGGCTGCCGGCGGCCTGGTGCAGCCGGTCCACGTTCTGCGTGACGACCCCGACGACGACCCCCCGCGCCTCCATCCGCGCCAGCGCCAGGTGCCCGGGGTTGGGACGCGTGCGGTGCACGTGCCGCCAGCCGACGTGGTTGCGCGCCCAGTACGTGCGCCGGAACGCCGGGTCGCCCACGAACTGCTGGTAGGTCATCGGCCGCCGCGCCGGTGAGCCCGGGCCGCGGTAGTCGGGGATGCCGGAGTCGGTGGAGATGCCGGCGCCCGTGAGGGCGGCGACGTGGCGGCCGGCGAGCACCTCGACGGCGGCCGCGAGCGCGCCGTCCGCGTCCCACTGGTCGTCGAGCAGGGCGTCGGTCACCGCATCACCGTACGTGTGACCCGCCGGCGTCGTCGGCCGGCTCCGGGCCGCACGGCACCGGCACGTGGATCACCTCCCAGACGTGGCCGTCGGGGTCGGCGAACGACCGGCCGTACATCGGGCCCTGGGCGACGAAGGACCGCGGCGTCCCGCCGTGCAGCAGCGCGCGGTCGGCCAGCTCGTCGACCTGGGCGCGGCTGCGCGCGGCCAGGGAGGTCAGGGCCGGCGTCGGCGGACGGTCCCCGAGGTCGGCGACGCCGACGAACTCGCCGAAGCGGCGGAGGCTGAGGAGCATGACGACCACCGTCGGCGCGAGCGCGACGCCGACCGCCTCCTCCTCGCAGAAGTCCTCGTCCACGGCGAGGCCGAGGCCCCGGTAGAAGTCGGCCGACGCGAGGAGGTCCCGCACGGGCAGGTTCACCACGATCACAGCACGCGCGCCTCTCCTCGGCCGTCAGGGGTACCGACCGTCGCGGGGGCGCGGACCAATCTGGTTTGTCCCGGTCCGGACCTTCTCAAGTGTCGGAGGGGCGTCCTACGGTCGGGGGGTGAGCACGACCGTCTCCGAGGACACGTTCCTCGAGCTCGCCCAGCCGCTGCGGCGCGAGCTCCTCGCCCACTGCTACCGCATGGTCGGCTCGGTCCACGAGGCCGAGGACCTGGTGCAGGAGACCTACCTGCGCGCCTGGCGCGCCTTCCACGGGTTCGAGAACCGCTCGTCGGTGCGGACGTGGATGTACCGCATCGCCACCAACACGTGCCTGTCCGCGCTCGAGGGACGCGCGCGGCGCCCGCTGCCCGCCGGGCTGGGCGCGCCGCCGTCGGACCCCGAGGGGGAGCTCCACCAGCGCCCCGAGGTGCCCTGGCTCGAGCCGGTCCCCGACGAGGTGCTCTGGGGACGGCCGCCGGACGACCCCGAGGCGGCCGTCGTCGACCGGGAGAGCGTGCGGCTGGCGTTCGTCGCCGCCCTCCAGCACCTCACCGGTCAGCAGCGGGCCGTCCTGGTGCTCCGGGACGTCCTCGCCTGGCACGCGCAGGAGGTGGCGGAGGCCCTCGACCTGTCGGTCGGCGCGGTCACCTCCACCCTGCAGCGTGCGCGCAACCACCTGGCCCGGGTCCAGGCGGCCACCGCACCGCCCGCCCCGCTGCCCGCGGACGACCCGCGGGTGGCCGAGCTGCTCGAGGCGTACGTCGACGCCTTCGAGCACTACGACGTCGAGCGGATCGTCTCGCTGCTCACCGCCGACGCCGTGTGGGACATGCCCCCGTACACCGACTGGTACGTGGGCGCGGAGGACATCGGCCGGCTCATCAGCACGCAGTGCCCGGCGAGCGGGCCCGAGTCCATGCGGATGCTGGCGACGCGCGCGAACGGCTCGCCCGCGTTCGGGCTCTACATGCTGGCGCCCGACGGCGTGCACCGCGCGTTCCAGCTGCAGCACGTCACCGTGACGCAGGGCGGCGTGGCCGCCGTCACGGCGTTCTTCGACACGCGCCTGTTCCGGGTCTTCGGGCTGCCGGACGAGCTGCCCCGGGAGGACCTGCCCGCGGAGGTGGTGCGCGCCGTCGGGGTCCGGCACGACTGACGCGGTGCGCCCGGTCGGCGTCCGGCACGACTGACGCGGTGCGCGCCGTCGGCGTCCGGCACGACTGACGCGGGCGATTCGGACCGCGGGCCGGCGGGCGGGTATCCTCGCGGGGCTGGGTAGCGTGTCCGAGCGGCCTAAGGAGCACGCCTCGAAAGCGTGTGTGGGTGGAAGCCCACCGTGAGTTCGAATCTCACCGCTACCGCACCGGCGAGAGGCCCCGGCGTCGTCCGGGGCCTCTCCCACGTCCGGGCTCGGCCGCCCGCGCCGCGTCCCTCGTCCCGCGCGTCTCGACGTCCGGGCACCCCGGCACCCGGGTGCGGGAGGATCGGGTGGTGCTCGTCCTGCTGCCGCCCTCGGAGACGAAGGCCGCGCCCGCGCCCCGCGGGCGGCCCGTCGACCTCGCCGCGCTGTCGTTCCCGGAGCTCACGCCGACCCGGGAGCGCGTCCTGGACGCCCTCGTCGCGACGTCGTCCGCACCCGACGTCCTGGCCCGCCTGTTCGTCGGGCCCGGCGCCGCGGCGGAGGTCGCGCGCAACGCCCGGG
>JAEZAR010000352.1 GCA_023430425.1 Actinomycetes bacterium
GACGAGATGCGCATCGACGAGTCGGTGCTGCGGTCGGTCGACAAGATCGTCGTCGTCGCGTGCGGCACGGCCGCGTACGCCGGGCACGTCGCGAAGTACGCCATCGAGCACTGGTGCCGGATCCCCGTCGAGGTCGAGCTCGCGCACGAGTTCCGCTACCGCGACCCCGTCGTCGACGAGCGCACGCTCGTGGTCGCCGTGTCGCAGTCGGGCGAGACGATGGACACGCTCATGGCGGTGCGGCACGCGCGCGAGCAGGGCGCCACGACCCTCGCCATCGTCAACACCCACGGCTCGACGATCCCGCGCGAGGCCGACGCCGTGCTCTACACGCACGCCGGGCCCGAGATCGCCGTCGCGTCGACGAAGGCGTTCCTCTCCCAGCTCACGGCCGCCTACCTGCTGGGCCTGTACCTGGCGCAGCTGCGGGGCAACAAGTTCCCCGACGAGATCGCCACGACGCTCGACCAGCTGCGCGAGATGCCGGACAAGATCCAGGAGGTGCTCGACCGCTCCGGCCGGGTGCGGGAGATCGCCCGCTGGATGGCCGACACGCCGTCCGTGCTGTTCCTGGGCCGCCACGTCGGGTTCCCCGTGGCGCTCGAGGGCGCGCTGAAGCTCAAGGAGCTCGCGTACATCCACGCCGAGGGCTTCGCGGCGGGCGAGCTCAAGCACGGGCCGATCGCGCTCATCGAGCCGGGGCAGCCGGTCTTCATCATCGTGCCGTCGCCGCGCGGGCGGGACTCGCTGCACAGCAAGGTCGTCTCCAACATCCAGGAGATCCGGGCGCGCGGCGCCCGCACCCTCGTCATCGCCGAGGAGGGCGACGACGACGTGGCGCCGTTCGCCGACGAGGTCTTCTTCGTGCCGCAGACGCCGTCCCTGCTCGCCCCGCTCGTCGCCGTCGTGCCGCTGCAGATCTTCGCGATGGAGCTCGCGACGGCGCGCGGCCTCGACGTGGACCAGCCCCGCAACCTCGCCAAGTCCGTCACCGTCGAGTGACGGCCCGGGCGCGGGTGGCCGGGTGAGCGTCGTCGGCGTGGGGATCGACGTCGTGGACGTCGCCCGGTTCCTCGCCACGCTCGAGCGCGCGCCGGGGCTGCGGAAGCGGCTCTTCACCGACGCCGAGCGCGACGTGCCGCCCGCATCGCTCGCCGCGCGCTTCGCCGCGAAGGAGGCGATCGCCAAGGCGCTCGGTGCGCCGGGCGACCTGCGCTGGCACGACTGCACCGTGCACCGGGTGCTCGGCGGTCCACCGGTCGTGGAGGTCACCGGCACCGTCGCAGCGCGTGCGGCCGAGCTCGGCGTGACCCGGTTCCACGTGTCGATCTCGCACGACGCCGGCATCGCCTCGGCCGTGGTGGTCGCCGAGCGGGACTGAGGAAGGTCGGGTCCTGACGACGGGCGGGCCCGACGACGGGCGTGCCCCGGCGGGCCCGCGGGCTTCGCAGCCGACGCCGCCTCCTCGCTACCCGCGCGGGACCGGTCGGTCGCCGGCGCGGAGCAGCGCGGCCCAGAGGAAGTCCCGGCCGAACGTGGCCGCGCCGTCGGGCACGTCCGCCATCCGCCGGATCTCGACCGGGTCGAGGTCGGCGAAGACCGCACGCAGGTCGTCGTCGGAGTAGGCGACGCCACCGCCGAGGCTGCCGGAGCGGTAGAGGTCGTCGTCGGGCGCTGTCGTCCCCGTCAGGCCCTGCGGACCGTCCGCGGCGAAGCACGCCAGCGCGAACCGGCCGCCGGCCCGCAGGGCCCGTCGCAGCAGGGCCAGGTAGGAGACCCGGCGGTGCGGCGGGAGGTGGTGGAAGCAGCCGGAGTCGACGACGACGTCGTACCCGCTCGCGGGCGGCTGCCAGCGCAGCACGTCCGCCTGCGCGAACCGCACGGTGACGCCGGCGGCCGCGGCGCGCTCGGCCCCCCACGCCAGGGCCTCGGCGGAGAGGTCGAGCGCGTCGACCTCCGCGCCGAGGCCGGCCAGCCAGATCGCGTTGCGCCCCGGCCCGCAGCCCAGCTCCAGCACCTGCGACCCGGGCCCGACGCCGAGCAGCCCTCGACCCTGCCAGTCGACGAGCGACTCGTCGGGCACGTCGGCGAAGAAGGGGACCGGCCGCCCGCGGTCGGCGTAGAAGCCGTCCCACCAGCGCGCCCCGCCGCGCGCGGACCACCGGTCGGCGGCCTGGTCGAAGAGGAGGTCGAGGAGGTCGAGAGCGTCGTCCACGGTGCGTACCCAGCGGGCTCCGCGGGGCGGGGGAACGAAGGCCTGACCTGCGATCTCGTCCACGGTGCAGTCTACCGCCCGGACCCGTCGCCAGCCCCGCGCCCGCACCCGCCCCCGCAGCTGTCCCCATCCCCGCACCTGCCCTCGCGGGGGTCGGGCCGGACGGGGTCAGCGCAGCGCGGGCACGACCTCGCGCTCGAACAGCTCGATGCTGCCGGTCTCGTAGGCCGCATCGGCGAAGTACCCGATCGCGTACTCCAGCCCGAGCCCGCGGAGCGCGGTCAGCTTCTCCACGACCTGCTCGGGCGTGCCGACCAGCGGGCCTCGCCGGAACATCGCCGCCTCCTCCTCGCGCCGGTCCGGGACCACGCGGCCCAGATGGTCGGTGATCCACGCGAGCCGGTCCTCGACGTCCGCCTCGGTCTCGCCGATGACGACGTTGTAGTTGGCCGACCGGACGATCTCGGCGAAGTCGCGGCCGACGTCGCGGCAGTGCTGCTCGAGCACCGCCGACTTGTGCGCGAAGCCCTCCGGGTCGCCGGCGATGTTCGCGTAGTCGCCCATCTGCGCGACGATCCGCAGCGTCTTCTTCTCCCCGCCGCCGGCGATCCAGAGGGGGATGCGCGGGGACTGGAGGGGGCGCGGGTACACCCGCGCGCCGTCGACCTGGTAGTAGCGCCCGTCGAGCGTCGCCTCGCCTGTCTCCCACGCCTGCCGCATGATCCGGACGCCTTCGTCGAGAGCGCGGATGCGGTCCCCGGCGCTCGGGAAGCCGTAGCCGTACGCGCGCCACTCGTGCTCGTACCAACCGGCGCCGATGCCCATCTCGACCCGGCCACCGGAGACGACGTCGACGGTCGCCGCGACCTTCGCCAGGTACGCGGGGTTCCGGTACGCCATGCACGTGCACATCTGACCGAGCCGGACGCGCGACGTCGTCGCCGCGAAAGCCGCCATGAGGGTCCACGCCTCATGGGTGGCTTCCTCGGTGGGCTCAGGCACGGTGTGGAAGTGGTCGTAGACCCAGATCGACTCCCACGCGTCGCCGACGTCGGCGCGCGTGGCCAGGCCGCTCATGGTGGCCCACTGGTCCGCGGGGTCGATGCCGACGAGGTCGAGCCGCCAGCCCTGGGGGATGAAGAGTCCGAAGCGCATGGGCTCGAACCTACCCGCGTCACCGAATCGATACGAACGCGGCCGAGGCGCGAGCCGGAGCCGACGGCGCCGGAGCACGACGACGGGGTGCCCGACGACGGGGGGCTCCGGCGCGTCAGCCGATCGAGGCCGGTTGGTACCCCAGGTTCGGGGCGAGCCAGTGCTCCGCCTCCGCGACCGTCCAGCCCTTGCGGGCCGCGTAGTCGGCCACCTGGTCCGGCCCGAGCCTCCCGACGGCGAAGTAGCGCGCCTCCGGGTGGGCCAGGTAGAGCCCCGCGACGGCCGCCGGCGGCGTCATCGCGAAGGACTCGGTCAGTCCGAGGCCGACCTCCTCCGCCCGCAGCAGCGCGAACAGGGTGCCCTTCTCGGTGTGGTCCGGCTGGGCGGGGTACCCGGCAGCGGGCCGGATCCCCGGGTAGCGCTCGGCGATCAGGTCCGCCACGGGGAGGTCCTCGTCCGGCGCGTACCCCCACAGCCGCACCCGCACCTCACGGTGCAGCCACTCCGCGAAGGCCTCCGCGAGCCGGTCCGCCACCGCCTTGACCAGCAGGGCGGAGTAGTCGTCGCCGGCCGCCGCGAACTCCTCACCGAGCTCCTGCGCGCCGTGGATCGCGACGGCGAACCCGCCGAGGTGGTCGCCCGCCGGCGCCACGAAGTCGGCGAGCGCCGCCAGGTCACCCGCGCGCTCGCGCTGCTGGCGCAGGGTGTGCAGCACGGCCGTGGGCGTGCCCGGCGCGCCCCCCGCCGGCGCGGGAC
>JAEZAR010000390.1 GCA_023430425.1 Actinomycetes bacterium
CGCGTGGCCTGCCGCACCACCCACGTGACGGGCGCCGTCGGCGTGGTCTGCCTGGCGTTCCCGACCCAGCCGCCGGGCCGCGCGGGGAGCCCGAGCCGCCTGCCGGAGCTCGACGGGGCCGGCGTCCCGGTGCTCGTCGTGCAGGGTGCGACGGACCCCTACGGCGTCCCGCCGGCAGCGCCCGGGCGGGAGGTCGTCGTCGTCCCGGGCGACCACGGCCTGAAGAAGGACGTGCCGGGCGTCGTCGCCGCCGTGGCGGGCTGGCTGCCCCGGCTCGCCGGCGGACCGCGGACCTAGCCCGCCGCGCGCCGGACGAGGTCGGTGATCCGGGCCTCGACCTCGGGCGTCATCTCGGTCACCGCGAACGCGGTCGGCCACATCCCGCCCTCGTCGAGCGCCGCGGCCTCGTTGAAACCGAGGGTGGCGTACCGCGTGCCGAACTTGCCGGCGGCCTGGAAGAAGACGAGCACCTGGCCGTCCTTGGCGTAGGCAGGCTGTCCGTACCACGTCCGCGGCGCGAGGTGGGGGGCGGTCGCGCGCACGATGGCGTGGACGCGCTCGGCGATCTCCCGGTCGCTGCCCGTCATCTCGCCGATCTTGGCGAGGAGCTCCGGCTCGAGGTCCTTGCCGGGCTTGGCCCGGCGGGTCTCCTTGGCCCGCTCCTTGATCGCCGCGCGCTCGGCCGCGTCGAGCCCCTCGCCGGTCGCCGCGTCCTTCGTCGCCTTGGCCATCCTGCCCTCCAGTGTCCGGTCGGTCGGCCCGTGGGCCGCTCCTCCCAGGCTAGGAAACGACGGCGCCGGGGCGCTTCTTCGATCCTGACCGGTCGGCGCGGGGCGGTCGGAGGCTCCGTGTGCGAGCCGCTCACGAGGGCTACTGCCCGGTTGCGGTCCCGCCCTCACAACAGGTCGTGCGCCCGTGCCGTCGCGAGGGCGTCGCTGCGACGGCCCGCACCGAGCTTGGCGTACAGGCTCGCGACGTGGGTCTTCACCGTGTTGGCGCTGAGGACGAGCTCAGCAGCCATGTCCGCGTAGCTGGCCCCGCGCGCCAACCGCTCGAGGACGTCGCGCTCACGCGGTGTGAGGAGCGGCGGCGGGGGGCCCGACGCCCGCATGACCTCGGCGGCCGTCGGCGTCGTCCGTGCGGCCCGGGCGTGCAGGGATCCCGCCCTCCTGGCGGCGGCGAAGGCACCATCCGCCCATGAAGGCCACGGCGTCAGACGCGTGCCGATCGTGTGCACGGGCGGCACGTGCCCGAGCCACCCGACGAGCGCCAGCGCGTCGCACCTCGCGGTAGCCCGGGCGACGACCCTCTCGAGGTGCCGAGCCGCGGTCAGCTCGTCCCCGAGCGCCGCCGCCACCTGGGCGGCGCAGGCCAGCGCGATGCCGACGGTGTCCGGCTGCGGGATCGTGGGCAGGTCGAGGACCTCCTCGAGCCCCTCGAGCCCACGTCTCAGGTCGTGACGTACGACGGCGAGAAGGGCGTCCGCCAGGCGCGCCTCGCCGTCGGCACCGAGCTCGGCCAGGTCCGCTCGCACCCTCCGGAGCTCGCTCTGGTCGTCCGTCGCGACGGCCACCAGCATCCGCGCCGACGCCCGTGCGGCGGCCAGCGCCCCGGGCAGCTCCGGGAGCTCGACGGGAGTCGCCAATGCCTCGTCCGCGGCGCGCATCCGCCCCTGGAGCGCCAGCGCCAGCGCCAGGCCGACGTGCGCCCAGAAGCGGGCGAGCAGGTGCGGACCCGGGTCGGCCCATGGGTCGCCCACAGTGCTGGACCACGGGTCGGCGTGCAGCGCGGTGAGCGCTCGGACCACCTCCGCGGCCCGGGTGTCCCCGTCCGGGGCGTCGAGGCGGGCCGACTCCGCGGCGAGGCGGGACGCATCGGCGAGCCGCCCGCGCGTGTACTGCCCGAGGGCGACCTGACTGAGGACCGCGGCCTCGAGCCGAGCGCTACCGTCCCCGCGGGCGCCGTGCGCGGCCGCGCCCAGGCTCGCCTCGCCCGCCGCGGCCTGGCCGGTCCACACCTGCGCCTCGCCGACGAGGGCCAGGAGCAGCGGGCGTCGTCCTGGCCGGTGCTGCCCGGGGGACGTGAGGACGCGTGCGCCGCCTGCGCACGCAGGGCCGATGGGCTCGAGGCCCTGACGGGCCCGGAGGAGGTGGGCGATCGCAACGTCGGACGGATCAGCCCCCTCCGCTGCGTCGGTCGCCGCCTCCGCGAGGTGGAGCGCGGCGGTCGCCGCGTCGCCCGCCACGGTCCTCTCCAGGGCCAACGCCAGGTGGGCGCCTGGGTGAGCTGCGAGGGCACCGGCGCAGGCGCGAGCGGCCGCCCGCACCTCCGCCCCGTCGCCACGCAGCACGAGGGCGAGGCCGAAGGCGTCCAGGACCGCGGCCCCAGCGGCTGCGCCGCTGCCCACCACCGTTCGCCGCAGCCCGGCGACGAGGTCACCCGCCCCCAGGTCGGCGGCAGCGGCCCGGGCGATGGTCGCCCGGGCGCGGGCGACGTCCACGCCACCGACCCCGAAGCGGCGCCGGACCACGTCGGCCAGCACCGCGTGCAGCCGGAAGGCGCCGTCAGGTCCACGACCGACCAGGAGCCCGGTGGCCTCCAGGCGCTCGAGCACCTCTCCGGCGCTGGGATCGTTCGCCAGGTGGGCCGCCGCCGCCGCGGTGACCGCCTCCTCGTGCACGATCGCGAGGAGCAGGTGGCGCTCCCGAGGGTGGAGCCCGGCGAAGACCTCCCGCGCGACCAGGTCGGAGATCCCGGGCCCGAACACCGCCGACGACCCGTCGCCTGGTCCCCCGCCGCCACCGGCCCGCACGGCGCGCACAGCGCGCGCGGCGAGGACGAGCGCCGCGCACCACCCCTCCGCACCTGCGACGATCCGGTCGACCACGCCGTCGGGACAGTCCGGCGCATGCCGGCGGACGATCTCGCGTGCCTCCGCGTCGGCGACGCGAAGGGCGTCACCACGGACCACGGCGAGGTCGCCCATGAGCTGCGGGACCGCGAGGTCCAGCGCCAGCTCCCGGCGACTCAGCAGCAGCAGTCTGATGCCGTCACCTCCGCCGTCGAGCAGCTCGTCGACCTCCGCGAGGCAGTCCGTCCGCAGGTGCTCGGCGTCGTCGATGACGACGATGCCCGTCCCGGACGAGGTCGGCGGAGGTCGGACAGCGTCGACCGCCGCACGCACCGCGGTCGGAGTCGTGGCGGACGACCCGACCAGCCATCGCACCCCGGACGCCTCAGCGACCCGGGTACGCGCCCATCCGGCGACACCCAGCGTCTTGCCCGCGCCGGCCGGTGCCACGAGAAGGGTGACCGCAGCCGTCCCGGCGTCGTCGAGAAGGCGCCAGAGGTGCAGGGGCGGGACGTACGTGACGGGCAGCCGGGGAAGGCCGCCGAGCGCCTCGACGCCCGGGACGGCGTGCCGTCGGGCCGCGTCCCTGGCGTTCCCGTGGCTCGCGCGGGTCGCGCGCCGCGGCACCGCCGCGGCGTCCGTGCCGTGGTAGCCACTGGCGGACACCGCACCGCCCCCCGTGCCGGCGCTCGGACGCGTACCGGCGACAACTCCTTGGTTCACCCGGCCCTCGCCGTGGAAATGGCTGGATGTCGAGTGTGCTCCCGCATCCGCCGACTGATCAAGGCCACGGGACCGCCAGGTCGTCACCGCCGGGCCGGGCGCCCCCGGGGCCGTCACGCCACGAAGGTCTCCCACAGGGCACGGGCGTCGGACCCGACGACGTCGAGCCAGTGCGCCCGCCCGCTCAGAGGGCGGAGGGCTTCGGCGATCGGCTCCCGGCTCGTGTCGGGGGCGAGGACGAGCAGCCCGGAGCGTCCGGGGACGACGTCGTCGCGCAGCCGGTTGAGGAACTGGTCGGTGATGCCGATGTCGCCGAGCATCTGGGGGCCGAGGCCCCCCGCCGACCCCCGCGCGGCGGCCGCGAGCGGGAGGCGGAACGCGAGCCCGAACAGGAGACCCCAGAAGCTCCAGTCGACGACACCGACGGCGCGATCGCCGGCATAGTGCCGGGCTGCGGGCCGGTCCGCCCCGAGGTGCCAGCGAGCGCTGGCGGCGCCGTGCGTCGCCGCCTCCCCCGCGCGGCACAGCCGCATGACGACGGCGGCGGCGCGATCGGCGTCCGCGGAATCCGGGAACGACGCGAGCAGGAGGACGGTCACGGACCCTCCCCCGGACCAGGGTCGTCGCGGGCTACACGCCCGCTGGGCTGGCTGCCCGGCGCGTCCGCGGCTCCTGACGACGTTCCATCCGGGACAGGACCAGGACGTTCAGCAGGACGCTGACGATCGAGACGACGAGGCCGCCGAGGACCGCCGCCCACAAGCCGTCGATGCGCAGGCCGTAGTCGGTCAGCTCCGTGATCCACGCGGTCAGCGCCAGCATGAGGGCGTTCACGACCAGGACGAAGAGGCCGAGCGTGAGGATGTAGAGCGGGAGCGTCAGGAGCGTGACGAGCGGCCGCACCAGGGCGTTCACCACGCCGAAGACGAGTGCGACCGCGAGCGTCACGAGGACGGTGGTGCCGGCGCGTCCCTCGGGAACGACGTCCAGGCCGGGGACGACGAGCGTGGCCACCCAGATGGCCGCGGCGCTGACGAGCAAGCGGATGAGGAACGACATCGGGGCCTCCTCACAAGGTCGGCCCCAGGGTGGCCCGCCTCGCGCGTGTGCGGCTCACCCGCATCAGGTGAACCGAGGGGCACGGCGAGCGGCTCACCCTCGGGCTGGACCGGCGCATTCGTGAGCACGGTCCGCCCGCGCACCCGAGGAGGCGAGCCAGATGGACAGGACGGTCCCCGTGCACGGAGAGGTCGCCTCGAGCGGGTCCGAGGACGAGAGCGGGTGGCTGGTGTGGGTCGCGTTCGGCGGGGTGGTGATGTTCGTCGCCGGCGCTCTGGACGTCGTGGCGGGCCTCGTGGCCCTCCTCCGGCCGGCATTCTTCGTCGCGACGGCGGAAGAGCTGGTCGTCGCACTCCAGTGGAGCGTCTGGGGCGGGCTGCACCTCGCCTGGGGCCTGACCCTGGCCGCCATCGGCCTCGGTGTCGTCCGGGGGGACCGCCGCGCGAGGATGGCCGGCGTCGTCATCGCGGCGCTGTCGGCGGTCCGCAACGTGCTCTTCCTCGGCGTCGCTCCTGTGTGGATGACGATCATGGTGGCGCTGGACCTGCTCATCGTCTACGCGCTCGTCGTGCACGGCGACGCGCTGCACCGCTATGCCTGACGCCGTACCCGACCCGCGACGCTCCGTCCGACTGGCGGTGCGCCTGGGGGTCGCGATGCTGACCGGTGGAGCCCAGACGCGTGAGGTCGAGACGGATCTCCACGCCGTGCTCGCGGCGCTGGGCATCCCAGACGCCGAGGCGGTCGTGAGCTACCCGGTCGTCACGGTCTCCGCCATCGCCCCCGGAACTGCTGAGACCACGACGGCGACCCTGGCGGTTCGCCGGTGGCAGCCGGACTACAGCCGCCTCGCCGCTGGCGCGGCTCTCGCCCGAGGCGTGACGCAGGGTCGCGTGGACCTGGCCGCCGCTGAGGCCCAGCTCGCGCGGATCGTCACCATGCCACACCCCTGTCCCCGGTGGCTCACCTTCGCGGCTCCCGCCCTCCTGTCCGCCGCCGTCGCGATCATGTTCGGCGGGGGGATCGGCGACGCCGCCGCCACGCTGGGTATCGGCCTGGTGATCCAGCCGGCCGTCGAGCGGATCGAGCACAGCGACCTCAGTGCCTTCTTCCAGGTCGTCGCGGGCGTCCTGGCCACGTGCGTGCTCGTGCTGGCCCTTGTGCAGGCCGGCGTGCCGATCGACGCGCCCGTCGTCCTGACCGGCGCGCTCCTCCGGTTCCTGCCAGGGGCGGCGCTGGTGTCGGGGATGCACGACCTCATCGACGGCGCGGTCATGTCGGGCGCCGCGCGGCTGGCGGAGGTCACCCTCCTGGGTTCGGCGATCGCCGGAGGCATCGCCCTGGTCGACTCGATCGCCGCGGTCCTCGACACGCCCCTCGCGATCACCACGGAGGGGGGCAACAGCTGGCCGGCCGGCGTGCTGGTCGGGGCCGGGATGGTGGCCGTGGCCTGCTACGCGGGGCGCCTCGGCGTCCCGCGTGGCGCCCTGGGGTGGGGAGTGCTCCTGGGTGCGGTTGCCGTCCTGCTGAGCCGTGGCCTGGTCCCCGGGACGGCGAACCTGCGCGGGGCGACCGGCACGCTCGTCGCGGCGATCGTCATCGGGGCTGCGGGGCGGGCACTCGCGTTCCGTACGGAGGCGCCGGCGGCCCTGTGGACCGTCCCGGCGATCCTCCCGCTCCTCCCCGCGCCCACGACCCTCGTCCCTGCCCTCGCGCCGGACCAGCCCGCACGGGACGCCCTGGAGGGACGGGCGATCACGACCGCGTTCGCGATCGGGGTCGGGGTGGCGATCGGCTCCATCCTCGTCGAGAGCCGGCTTCGCTACCGGGCCCGCCTCCGGCTCCCACGGCGGCGGCCCGGAGC
>JAEZAR010000403.1 GCA_023430425.1 Actinomycetes bacterium
CCCGGACGCCTTGCGGCCGATCGTCGTGCGATCCCTGGGAGCCCCGACCCGGCGTCGCCGCCGCCACCGGGCTCCCCGGATGTTGACGGCGCCGAACGTATTCGGGCCCGCGCGGGCCGCTCAAGGCCGATCGGCCCGATCCAGGTAACGATGTCATCACAAGTTGAAGACAACGGCTGAAGGGACCGGTGGGAGCGTGTGTCAGAGGACGAAGGTCCCCCAGGGCCCTGGGCGGGTGAGCACCACGCCGACCAGGTCTGGAGGGACGGGTGGACGGTGCGCTGATGGTGCGCTGACGGTGCCTGACGGTGCCTGGAGGCACCGGCGACGCGGGCCACCGCGCGCGCCGCGGGGACCGCGGGCAGCAGGCGCCGCGCACCGCCTCGGGACCGGCGGGACCCGGTCGGACCAGCCGGAGAGGCCCCGGACGTGCGCGACGCCGACACCCTCGCGTCCCGGGTCCGAGCTAAGGCCGGGCGCGAAGGTGCCGGCGTCACGAAGCAACGAACGCTCGGCTGAGATTTGTTGCCGGACTGAACATATCCGCCGTCCGGAGGTCAGTCCAGCGACGTCGCCGCGCGGATCGGCTCCGAACGGGTGATTTCCGTCATGCAGGGACCCACGCCGCCGGCTCCTCCACGAGCGCCGAGAGCACCTCCAGCGCGGCGCCGGTCATCGCGGGGTACACCCCGGCCCGCGCCACGTCGACGCTCACGGCGGCCCACGGCGCGGTGATCACGCGACGCTCGAGCTGCGCCAGCACGGACCCGCAGACGTAGGGCGCGAGGTCGGCGTAGATGCCGCCGAGGACGACGTGGTCGACGTCGACGACGTGCACGACGTTGGCCAGCGCCACGCCGAGGGCGGCGCCGGCCCGCTCGAGCGCCTCGAGCACGCGCGGCTCGCCGCGCCCGGCGGCCGCGAGCAGGTCCTGCACCGTTGCGGTCCGGTCGAGCCCTGCCCTGGCGAGGATCGCGTCCTGCCCCGCGTACGACTCGAGGGTGCCGCCGTCGGCCGGCGTGCCGTCGGTGCCCAGCACGGTGTGGCCGATCTCCCCGCTCCACCCGTGCCGGCCGCCGAAGATCCGGCCGTCGAGGACGATCGCCGCGCCGATGCCCACCTCGCCCGAGACGTAGACGAAGCTCGCGGGCGCGCCGCGGCGCACGCGGGCCTCCGCCCGGGCGGCGAGGTTGGCCTCGTTCGCCAGCCGCGGCGGCATCCCCGCGAGCACCGGGTGGCGCGCCATCACGGCGACGACGTCGACGTCGCGCCAGCCGAGGTTCGGGGCCAGGCGCAGCGGCCCGGTGACGCTGTCCACGAGGCCGGGCAGGGCCAGCGCGGTGCCGACGATGAGCACCCCGTCGGCCGACAGCACCGCCAGGACCGCGTCCGCCAGCGCCGCCAGGCGGCTGAGCACCGCCTCCGGCGCACTGCCGCGGAAGTCGCCCATCTCCACCCGCTGCTGGAGGACCCTCCCCCCGAGGTCGACGGCGCGCACGCCGAGGTAGTCGACGTTGACCTCCATCCCGACCGCCGCGACCGTGCCCGCCGCCGGCACCAGCGGCACCGCCGGGCGACCGGCGCGCTGCGGCGTCGCGGGCTCCAGCTCGGCGACGAGCCGCGCGGCGAGGAGCCGGTCGACGAGGGCGGAGACCGTCGCGCGGGTGAGCCCGGTGGCGGCTGCGATGTCGGCCCGCGAGACTGGCGAGGGCGCGTCGAGCACGTGCCGGAGCGTCAGCGCCAGGTTGTGGTGGCGCAACGACTCCTGACGGGCTGCGCGTCCGCCGGCGGACGCCCCGCGTGCGGAGGGCATGACCTTGACCCTACCCTCGCCGGAGGCATAAGTTCATCGGGTCAACAAATTTTCCTTGTGGCGGCCGGACCAGGCAGCCACCCGCTGGCCGGGCCCACCGGCCCGTTCTCGACGAGGAGACGTCATGGTTCGCAAGCCCACCCCCGAGGACAGGTTCTCGTTCGGTCTCTGGACCGTCGGCTGGCCCGCCCGGGACCAGTTCGGTGACGCGACGCGGCCGGACCTGGACCCGGTCGAGTCGGTCCACAAGCTGGCCGAGCTCGGCGCCTCGCACGTGACCTTCCACGACGACGACGTCGTCCCGTTCGGCTCGGACGACGCCGAGCGCACGCGCATCCTCGAGCGCTTCAAGGGCGCCCTGGCCGAGACCGGCATCACCGTCGAGATGGTCACGACCAACACGTTCAGCCACCCGCTGTTCAAGGACGGGGCGTTCACCTCCAACGACCGCCGGGTCCGCCGCTACGCCCTGCGCAAGATCCTGCGCAACGTCGACCTGGCGGCCGAGCTGGGCGCGGACACGTTCGTCATGTGGGGCGGCCGCGAGGGCGCCGAGTACGACGCCGCGAAGGACCTGTTCGCCGCCCACCAGCGCTACGCCGAGGGCATCGACACCGTGGCGGGCTACATCAAGGAGAAGGGCTACGGCCTGCGGATCGCCCTGGAGCCCAAGCCCAACGAGCCGCGCGGCGACATCCTGCTCCCGACGGTCGGCCACGCCCTGGCGCTCATCGACCGCCTCGAGAACTCCGACATCGTCGGCCTCAACCCCGAGGTGGGCCACGAGCAGATGGCCGGGCTGAACTACACGACCGGCATCGCGCAGGCCCTGTGGTGCGAGAAGCTCTTCCACATCGACCTCAACGGCCAGCGGTCCATCAAGTACGACCAGGACCTCGTCTTCGGTCACGGCGACCTGTTCTCCGCCTTCGCGACCGTCGACCTGCTCGAGAACGGCTTCCCGAGCGGCGGCCCGAAGTACGACGGCCCGGTGCACTTCGACTACAAGCCGTCGCGCACCGAGGGCCTCGAGGGCGTCTGGGAGTCGGCCGCGGCCAACATGGCGACCTACATCATCCTCAAGGAGCGTGCGCAGGCCTTCCGCGCCGACCCGGAGGTCCAGGAGGCCCTCGAGGCGTCCGGCGTCTTCGACCTGGCGACGCCGACCCTCGACGAGGGCGAGTCGCTGGCGGACTTCCTGGCCAACCGGTCGGCGTACGAGGACGTGGACGTCGACGAGCTCGGCGCCCGCGAGTACCACTTCGTGCGCCTGAACCAGCTGGCCCTCGAGCACGCGCTCGGCGCCCGCTGACCGGCCGGCGAGCACGGGGAGCCAGACGATGACCCTCGTGGCAGGGGTGGACTCGTCCACCCAGTCCTGCAAGGTCGTCGTCCGGGACGCGCAGACCGGGGCGCTCGTGCGCTCCGGTCGCGCGTCGCACCCGGACGGCACCGAGGTCGACCCGCGGCACTGGTGGGACGCCCTGCGCACCGCCATCGACGCGGCGGGGGGCCTGGACGACGTCGAGGCCCTCGCGGTCGGCGGCCAGCAGCACGGCATGGTGGCGCTCGACGCCGACGGGGAGGTGATCCGGGACGCGCTGCTCTGGAACGACACCCGCTCCGCAGACGCGGCCGAGGACCTCATCCGTGAGCTCGGCGACGGCGACCGCGCCGCCGGCGCGGCGGCCTGGGCGCAGGCGATCGGCTCCGTGCCGGTCGCCTCGCTGACCGTCACGAAGCTGCGGTGGCTGCGCGACGCCGAGCCGGAGAACGCGGCGCGAGTGGCCGCCGTGTGCCTGCCGCACGACTGGCTCACGTGGCGCCTCGCGGGGTACGGGCCGGGCGACGCCGACCTCGGCGCCCTGACCACCGACCGCTCCGACGCGTCCGGCACGGGGTACTGGTCGCCGTTCACCGAGGACTACCGGACCGACCTCCTCGAGCGGGCGCTCGGGCACGTGCCGGCGCTGCCCCGCGTGGTCGGGCCGGCCGAGGTGGCGGCGGTCGTCGAGCGTGGGTCCGGCCGGCTGCTGCTCGGCCCCGGCGCGGGCGACAACGCCGCCGCGGCCCTCGGGCTGGGCATGAAGGCGGGCGACGTGGCGCTCTCGATCGGCACGTCCGGCGTCGTCTCGGCGATCTCCGCCGACCCGATCGCGGACCCGTCCGGGCTCGTCACCGGCTTCGCGGACGCGACGGGTCGGTACCTGCCGCTCGCCGTGACGCTCAACGCCGCACGCATCCTCGACGCGGCGGCGAAGCTCCTCGGGGTCGACCACGCCCGCCTGAGCGAGCTCGCGCTCTCCGCCCCGGCGGGCGCGGGCGGGCTCGTCCTGGTGCCGTACTTCGAGGGCGAGCGCACCCCGAACAAGCCCGACGCCACCGGCGCCCTGCACGGCATGCGCCTGGCCAACACGACGCCCGCGCACCTGGCGCGCGCGGCGGTGGAGGGCCTGCTCTGCGCCCTCGCCGACGGCCTGGACGCCATGCGCGCCCAGGGCGTGCCCGTCGAGCGGATCGCCCTCATCGGTGGCGGGGCGCAGTCGGAGGCGGTGCGGCGCATCGCCCCCGAGGTGCTCGGCTACGACGTCACCGTGCCCGCCCCCGGCGAGTACGTGGCGGACGGCGCGGCCCGACAGGCGGCCTGGGTGCTCGCCGCGGCGCAGGGCGGGGACGCGGCGACGCCGCCCGGCTGGTCGGCCTCCGGGACCGAGACGTACTCGGCGGACCCGGTGCCGGCGATCCGCGAGCAGTACGCCACCGCGCGGGACCTGGTCGTCGACCGGCGCTGACGGCGCGACACCCGACGAGGGCCCCGGGGAGCACGCCTCCCCGGGGCCCTCGCGTCGTGCGGGTCCGTCCCGGGGCTTGAGTCCGCCCGCCCGTGGGCCGATGCATGAGGGGAACCCCGACGGCGGACCACGGAGACCACCATGACCACCCGAGTCGCGCTGCGGCTGGCCCTGGCGACCGTCGCCTGCGCGCTCGCCGTCCCCGCGGTCGCGGCGGCGACCGACCCCGCTCCCCCTGCCCCTGCCGACGTCCGGGCGGCAGCCGTCGCTGTCGGCGCGACGCCCGACGTGGGGGTGACGGGACC
>JAEZAR010000014.1 GCA_023430425.1 Actinomycetes bacterium
GCGCTCGAACCCGAGCGCGCGGCGGCCGCGGCGGCTCTCGCGCCCCTGGCGGACGACCCGGGTCTGTCCGCCGACGCCGTGGTCGACGCCCTCGTCGCGGCAGGGTTCGACGCCGGGGAGGTCGTCGTGGAGGTCTGGGGGGACCCGCCGCGCGCGGAGGTGATCGTCTCGCCCGGCGGCGCGTGCCTGGTGGGCGACGTCGGCGCCGGAGCGGTCGAGGTGGAGGTCGCGGGCCACATCGCCGACGGCGGGTGCGTGCCTGCGCAGTGAGGCCCGGCGCACGTGGGCGTGTCGGCGGGCAGGCCTAGCGTGGCCGGCATGGAGCAACGACTGACGCTGGTCACGCTCGGCGTCCCGGACCTGGACGCGGCCCGGCGGTTCTACCTCGACGGGCTCGGCTGGCGGCCCGTCCTCGACATCCCCGACGCGGTGACGT
The DNA here is from genome assembly GCA_023430425.1 of Actinomycetes bacterium. Next base: position 437 of record JAEZAR010000014.1, read on the forward strand.
TCGTGCAGGTCGGGCCGGGCGTCGTGCTGTCGCTGTTCGACGCCGCCGGCCTCGCCGCGGACATCGGCGACGGCCGCGCCGCCGCACCCCGACCGGACGGGGTCACCCTCGCGCACAACGTCGACTCGCCCGAGCAGGTCGACGCGGTGCTCGCGGACGCCGTCCGGGCAGGGGCCACCGTCCTCAAGCCGGCGCAGCGCGCGTCCTGGGGCGGCTACCACGCCTACTTCGCCGACCCGGCGGGGACGGCCTGGGAGGTCGCGCACAACCCCGGGCTGACGACCGACGCCGACGGGAACGTGCGGATCAGCGAGCCCTGACACCCGCGCCGGTCAGCCGCGCCTCGAGGCCGGCCCGGACCGCCGGCCACTCGGGCGCCAGGATCGAGAAGTAGGCGGTGTCCCCGCGCGAGCCGTCGGCGGCGATCCGGTGCCCGCGCAGGACGCCCTCGGGCACGGCACCGAGGCGGGTGATGGCGCCGATGGACCGGGTGTTGCGCGCGTCGGCGCGCAGGGCCACCCGGTGCATGCCCCAGGTCTCGAACGCGTGCCGCAGGAGCGCGAGCTTGGCCGCCGGGTTGGTGTGCCCGCCCCAGAACGGGCGCCCGTAGAACGTCCACCCCACCTCGCACCGACCGACCCGGCGCTCCACGTCGTAGAACGACGTCGTCCCCCGCACCTCCGCGCCCGGGCCGAGCACCGCGAACGCGTACCGCTCGGGCGTCGCGTGCGCGGCGGAGACGACCGCGACCATGTCCTCCACCGTGCGCGGGGTGGGGACGGTCCAGCCCGACCACGCGGCGTCGTCGACGTACGCGAGGAGCGCGGGCGCGTGCTCGACCCGGAGAGGGACGAGGCGGATGTCGCCCTCGGCGAGCGTCAGGTCGTGCTGCACAGGCGCGACCCTAACGGCGCCGACCCGCACGCCCCACCGCAATCCCGCGCGGGCTCCCGGGCAAGGCAGGACCCGCTCACCAGCCGGCGGCCGCGAGCACCTCGGCCGCCACCTCGCGCAGCGGCCGCGTGCCGTCGTTGTCGACCACCGCGTCGTCGACGCCGGCCGCCTCGAGGATCGCCGCGAGCTCGACGGTCCGGGCCAGGTGCCACGCCCGCGAGGGGTCGCGCTCGCGGCGTCCGAGGCGGTCCAGCCGGGTGGCCTCCGACGCGTCGAGCCTGACCACCGTCAGCTCACCGCCGTCGAAGGCGCGCTCGTAGAGCTCGCGGTCCGCCCGCCGCTCGACCACCTCCGCGAGCACGACGTGCCGGTACCCCCGGCGGGCGAGCACACCCGCCATCGCGGCCAGGTGGTCGAGGGCCACCGCCTGGCCGAACGGGTCGTCGTCGGCGGTCGGGTACGCGCGCCGGAGCGCGTCGACGTCGATCCAGGCGTACGGGACCCCGCGCTCGCGCAGGAGGTCCGCCACCGCCTCGGCCACCGTCGTCTTGCCCGCGCCCACCGTCCCGTTGACGACGAGCACCCGCGCGCCGACGTCGGGCACGAGCCACTTCGCGTAGCAGACCGACATCGGGTCCACGACGTACGGGCCGTAGCTCGCGACCCGCCGGTACCCCGCCGACCGGTAGAGGCGGACGGCGGGCGCCTGGAGCTCCCCGGTCTCCAGGATGAGGCGGCGCAGCCCGCGCTCGACGGCGATCTCCTCCAGCCGGGCGAGCACCCGCGCGGAGAGCCCGAGCCCGCGGGCGGCCGGCCGCACGTACATCCGCTTGATCTCCCCGTACCCGGTGCCGTGCTCGGCGGCGTCCCGCAGGGAGCCGCAGGCGGCCACCTCGCCGTCCACGCTGAGGGCGACCGTCGCGAGCATGTGCTCGTCGGGCAGGTCCTCGACCTCGACCAGGTCGCCGCGGCCGTACATCTTCTCGAGCTCGGCCTGCTGCTCGGCCCGCATCCGCACCAGGCCCTCGTCGCGCCAGGGCAGGACGGCGAGGGTCACCTCGCCCGGCGGGCCGGACCGTGCCGGGCCGCCCGCGTCGCGAGACGTCATTCGACCAGCGCGGCGAGGACCGACGTGAAGAAGCGCAGCCCGTCGGTGCCGCGCCGCGGACCGTCGGGCCCGTCGGGGCCGAACCCCGGCTCGACCGCGTGCTCGGGGTGGGGCATGAGCCCCACGACGTTGCCCGCGGCGTTCGTGATCCCGGCGATGTCGCGCCGGGACCCGTTGGGGTTCTGTCCCTGGTAGCGGAAGACGACGCGGCCCTCGGCCTCGAGCGCGTCGAGCGTCCGCTCGTCGGCGACGAACTGGCCGTCCTGGTTCTTCAGCGGGATCGTGATGCGCTCCCCCACCGCGTACAGCCGCGTCCACGCGGTGTCGACGTTCTCGACCGACAGCACCTGCTCGCGGCAGACGAACGCGCGGTGGTCGTTCTTGATCATGGCGCCGGGCAGCAGGTGCGCCTCGCAGAGGATCTGGAAGCCGTTGCAGATGCCCAGCACGGGCAGGCCACCGCGCGCGGCGTCGACCACGGACTCCATGACCGGCGCGAACCGGCTGATCGCGCCGGCGCGCAGGTAGTCGCCGTACGAGAAGCCGCCGGGGAGGACGACGGCGTCGACGCCGTGCAGGTCGGCGTCGCCGTGCCAGAGCGCGACGGGCTCGGCGCCCGCAAGGCGGACCGCGCGCGCGGCGTCCCGGTCGTCGAGGCTGCCGGGGAACGTGACGACACCGATGCGCGGGCTCACGCGGGCGCCTCCTCGACGGACACGACGTCCTCGATGACGGGGTTGGACAGCAACGTGCTCGCGGCCCGGCGCACCTGCTCGAGGACCTCCGCCGTGACCTCCCCGTCGACCTCCAGCTCGAACCGCTTGCCCTGGCGGACGCCCGTGAAGCCGTCGAAGCCGAGCCGCGGGAGCGCGGCCGCCACGGCCTTGCCCTGCGGGTCGAGGATCTCGGGCTTCGGCATGACTTCGACGACGACGCGTCCCACGGAGGCTCCTGTGCTGGGCTCGGTCCGGTGCGGGGTGTGCAGGCCGGGGCCAGCGTACCGACGCCGCCGGGACCCCCGGCGGCCCGTCCAGCCGCCGGTCGGCTCGCGCCGGGGCGGACCGTTCCGCGGCTCAGCGCCGACGGCCCCGGCT
>JAEZAR010000019.1 GCA_023430425.1 Actinomycetes bacterium
GCGTCTGGCGCATCGCGCGCTGCGCGACGCCGAGCTCGCCGGCCATCCGGCCGAGCTCGTCGGCCGAGCGCACCTCGGGGGCGACCGTGAGGTCGCGGTCGGCCATCGCGGCGACGCTCCGCTCCACCTGGACCACCGAGCGCCGCACACCGCGCGCGACGAGCACGCCGACGGCGAGCCCGGCCGCGAGACCGGCGCCCAGCACGAGGACGAAGGTGCGCTGCGCCGACGCGGTGGCCGCCTGCGCCTGGGCGCTGACGTCGTCGACGTACTCGGTCACGGAGGCCTCGACGGACTCGAGGTCGGAGACGAAGGCGTCCACGAGCGGCTGGGCCATCGCCTGGCGCTTGGTCTCGTAGCTCTGCGCGTCGTCCCGCATCGCCGCCGGCAGCAGCTGGGAGTCGCGCACCCGCTTCCACTCCTCCCAGTTCTGCAGGAAGGAGTCCCACGTCGTCTCCTGGCCGGCCAGCAGGGCCGTCACGCGGTCCGCGGCGACCTGCAGGTCGGCGTCCGTGGTCGGGATCTGCTCGGCCCAGGAGTCGCGCTGCCCGTCGGTGGCGGCCGCCATCACCTGCGCGATGAGCATCCGCGCCTTGATCTCCTCCTGGTGGACGATCGCGAGGTCGCTCGCCAGGCCGGCCTGGATGTCGGCGACGGCGCGCACGTCCTCGGCGATGCCCTGCATGGAGACCAGGGCCATGGCGCCCGAGCCCGCGGCGGCGATCCCGGTGACCGCGACGGCGGCCAGGATCTTGGTCCGCACGCTCCGCAGCGCCAGCCCGCGGGCCCGCGCGAGGCGACCCGCTCCCGGGCGCCCGGGCCCGGGAGCCGGGAGGCTGCCGACCTCCGCCGCGGGTGCGGTCCGCTGGTGCGGGACCTCGCGGAGCGCCGTGTGGTCCGGCGCGAGCGTCGCGGGGGTCATGTCGTGGTCCTTCCTCGCTGGGGTCGTCCGGACAATCGACCGGTCGGGCCCGGTGATGACCGATCCGCCGGGCGATCTCGCCCGTCGGCGGGTGTCAGTACGTGAAGGCGTCGACGCGCTCGCGCAGGTCCGCCGACATCCGCGCGAGCGCCTGGATGGAGACCTCCATCTCCGCCAGGACGCGCGTCGTCGTGCCCGCCGCGGTGGCGACACCGGTGATGGTCCCGGCGATCTCGCTCGAGCCGGTCGCGGCCTCCGTCACGGAGCGCGCCATCTCGGCCGTCGTCGCCGTCTGCTCCTCGACCGCCGACGCGATCGTGGTCTGCCGGTCGTTGATCGCGGCGATCGTGGTCGCGATGCGCTCGATGGCCGTGACCGCGCCCGCCGTGTCCGCGCGGATGGTGGCGACGAGCCGGGCGATGTCCTCGGTGGCGCGCGCGGTCTCCCGCGCCAGCTCCTTGACCTCCCCCGCCACGACCGCGAACCCCTTGCCGGCCTCTCCGGCGCGGGCGGCCTCGATCGTCGCGTTCAGCGCCAGCAGGTTCGTCTGCTCGGCGATCGTCGTGATGACCCCGACGACCTTGCCGATCTCCTGGCTCGAGGCGTCGAGCCTCGCGACCTGGTCGTTCGTCGCGGCGGCGACGGCCGTGGCCTGCTCGGCCACCCGCGCGGCCTCGTGCGCGTTGTGGGCGATCTCCTGGATCGAGCCGCCCATCTGCTCCGCGCCGGCGGCGACGGCCTGGACGTTGCGGCTGACCTCGTCGGCCGCGACCGCGACGACGTCGGCCTGGACCGACGTCTCCTCGGCGCCCGCGGCGACCTGGCCGCCCGCGGCCGAGAGCTGCTCCGCCGCGCTCGCGAGCGCCGCGGACGCCTCCGCGACGCCGGCGAGGGTGGTGCGCAGCGCCGCCTGCGCGTCCGCGAGGCCGTGGGCCATCCGGCCGAGCTGGTCGCGGCTGCGCACCTCGGCGACGACCGTCAGGTCCCCGGTCGCCATGGCCGTCACGGTGCGCTCGACCTCGCTGACCGTCCGCACGACCTGTCGCACGACCAGGACGACGACCGCCCCGCTGGCGAGCAGGCCGACGGCGAGCGTGGCCAGCAGCCCCCGCCGCGTGCTCTCCACGAGCGACTGGCCCTCGCGATGGAGCGCGTCGGCCCGGGCCGACAGGTCGCGCGCCTCCGCCGAGAACGCGTCCAGCGCCTGGTCGGAGTACACGCGCACGGACGTCTCGTACGCGGCGGCGAGGGCGTTGGTGCTGCCGCGGTCCACCTCGGGGGCGAACCGGTTCTCGAAGCCCTGGTGGAACGCGAGCACGAAGCTCATCGCGAGCTCGACCCGCGCGGGGTCCACGGCGGCCGGCTCGTACTCGGCGACGAGCCCGTCGAGGAGGACCAGGTCGTCGGCGAGCGCGGTGACGACACCGGCCCGGTCGCGCTCCGCGACGAAGGCGTACGCGTTCACCCGCACGCGCATCTCCTGCAGCGTGCGCTGGATCTCGTCGAGCTGCACGAGGGGGCTGACGGCGTCGGAGTACATCCGCTGCTGGCCGGCGGCGAGCGACTGGCCGGCCGAGATCGCGAGGCCGCCCATGGTCGCGGCGACGACCCCGAGCGTCCCGACGGCGGCGCCGATCTTCAGCCCGAGGGGCCGGTCGGCGAGGCGGTCGGCCGCCCAGGCCACGAGCCGCGCAGCCCGGTCCGCCAGGCCGGGGGTGCGCGGGTCGTGCCGGTCGGCGGCCGCGTCGCCGTGCCCGGGGGACGCCTCGGGGCCGCCCCGCTGGCGGGGCACCCGGG
>JAEZAR010000051.1 GCA_023430425.1 Actinomycetes bacterium
GCCGGGATCCGCGGCGTCGGCGACGCCGTGCTCGCGGCCGTCGAGCTCGTCGAGGTGGCTACCGCGGAGTCGAAGGCCGCCACGGCCGACCGGGACGCGGCCGAGCGGAGCGAGCTGCTCCGCACGCTCGGGGCGCAGGACGGCGCCCAGCTCCCGCCGACGCTGCGCGCCCAGGTGCGCCAGATGGAGGAGGAGCAGAAGCGGCGCGCCACCCGCGCGCAGCGGGACGTGCTGGACCGCTCGCTGGTCGACCTGCTCTCGCTCTTCCGGGACGTGCTCGTGGTCCAGCTCGGCGCCGAGGTGGACCTCGTCAACGCCGCCGAGGAGGCCGCGGTCCGGCGCCTCGCCGCCGAATCCACGCCCGAGCAGACGATCCGGCGGATGGACGCGATCGGCGTCGCCCGCGAGCGCCTGGAGGGCAACGTCGCGCCCCTGCTGGCCATGGAGGCGATGGCCGTGGCGCTGCGTCCGCAGGGCTGACGCGAGCGGTTACCGTGGAGCCCGTGCCCAGCGCCCGTCCCCGCGTCCGTCGCGCCACCCGGTTCGCGGCCCTCCTCGCCGCCTCGAGCCTCCTGGTCGCCGGCTGCGTGGCGGGCAAGGAGCAGACGACGCCGGACCGCCCCTCCGCCGGACCGGACGGGGGGCCGGCCGCAGGCCCCACGGTGGACCCCACCGGGGGCATCGAGGCCTTCTACGGCCAGAGCGTCGCGTGGTCCGACTGCGGCGGCGGCTACGAGTGCGCGACGGTCGCGGCACCGCTGGACTGGGACGACCCGACGGCCGGCGCGATCGACCTGGCCGTCAAGCGCGCGCCCGCGCGAGGGGACGCCGGCCAGCGGATCGGGTCGCTGCTGACCAACCCCGGCGGCCCGGGGTCGTCGGGCATCGACTTCCTGTCCTCCGCCGTCGACTTCGTCATCGGCGACGACGTGCTCGCGGCCTACGACGTGGTGGGCTTCGACCCCCGTGGCGTCGGGCAGTCCAGCGCAGTGACCTGCGGCGACGACGCGCTCGTGGACGCGTTCTTCACCTCCGACCACCCGATGGGGTCGCAGGCCGACGTCGACGCCGCGCGCGAGCGCGTGCGCGAGTTCGGGCAGGCGTGCCTGGAGGGCACGGGCCCGCTGCTCGGGGAGGTCGACACCGTCAGCTCTGCGCGCGACATGGACCTCCTGCGCGCCGTCCTCGGCGACGAGAAGCTGCACTACCTCGGCTACTCCTACGGCACGTTCCTCGGCGCCACCTACGCCGACCTGTACCCCGAGAACGTCGGCCGGCTCGTGCTCGACGGCGCGCTGGACCCGTCGATGACCAACGACGAGCTGCTCATCGGGCAGGCCGTCGGCTTCGAGAACGCCCTGCGCGCCTACGTCGAGGACTGCCGCCAGGACGCCGGGTGCCCCCTGACCGGGACGGTGCAGGCGGGGATGGCGCAGGTGGCGGACCTCGTCGCGAGGGCGGAGGCCGACCCGCTGCCCGCCGGGGCCGCCGAGGTCAACGGCACCCTGGCCTGGTACGGGATCGTCGTGACCCTCTACGACGACGGCTCGTGGCCCTACCTGACGTTCGCCCTCGACGAGGCCATCAACGACGGCACCGGAGCGACGCTCCTCGAGCTCGCGAACTTCTACCTGGACCGGACGTCGGACGGCCGGTTCACGTCCAACAGCATGCTGGCCTTCAACGCGATCAACTGCCTCGACTACCCGATGGTGGAGCGCGACTTCGACGAGCTCGTCGCGTTCACGGAGGAGATCGTCGCCGTCGCTCCGACCTTCGGGCGCGAGTTCGGCATGGCCGTCGGCTGCGAGACCTGGCCCTTCCAGGCCACGAGGGAGCGCACGGAGATCCGGGCGGCCGGTGCCGCGCCGATCCTCGTCGTCGGCACCACGGGGGACCCGGCCACGCCCTACGAGTGGTCCGTCGCGCTCGCGGAGCAGCTCGACTCGGCGGAGCTCCTCACCTGGGAGGGCGAGGGCCACACCGCGTACGGCCGCGCCGGCGGGTGCGTGGACGACGTCGTGGAGACCTACCTGCTCGAGGGGGACCTGCCCGCGGGCGGCGCCTCCTGCTGACGGGCCTGCGCCCCGGCCTCGTGCCTCCCGGGCCTGTCGGCCGTTCGCGTCGCCGGCTCGGTCACGCAGGCTCGGGTGCCGGTGCGAGGATCGCGAACCGCTCGCGGGACGGGCCGCGCAGGACGGCGATCCGGCCGAACGGCGAGTCGAACGCGGGGCGCTCCGCCCGCCCGCCGTGGCGGGTGGCCACCGCGACGGCGGCGTCGACGTCGGGCACCGCGAAGTACACGAGCCAGTGCGCGGTGCCCTGCCACCCGATGTCCGGGTCCGGCTCGCCGAGCCCCGCCGCCGTCCCCTCCGCGGTGTGGACGGAGACGTACCGGCCGGCGAGCTCGGGCACGTCCTCGTACCGGACCCCGAACACCGCCGCGTAGAAGGCGCGGGCGGCGGACAGGTCCCCGGTCACCAGCTCGCACCAGACGAGCGCGCCAGGGGCGTCCGTCAGGGCGACCCCGAGGTGCCCGCGCGCCTGCCAGACGCCGACGACGGCGCCCGTGGGGTCGGTCAGCAGCGCCGCGCTGCCCGAGGAGTCCACGGCGGTGGCCTCGACGAGGACGGTGCCTCCCGCGTCCCAGGCCGTCCGGGTGGCCCGGACGGCGTCGTCGGAGGCGAGGAACACCGTCCACTGCGCGGGCGTCGCCGGGTCGGCCGGCTGTCCGAGACCCGCCACGGGCTGGGAGTCGACGGTCGCCGTGAGGTAGGTGCGACCGTCGGGCCCCTGCCCCTCGAGGAAGTCCCAGCCGAGCAGGTCCCCGTAGAACCCCGTCGCCGCCCCCAGGTCGGACACCGTCAGGCTCACCCAGGCCGGTGCCCCCGCCGGCCATGCCGTGGTGCGCACGCTCATGGGCGCCCCCCTTCGCTCACGTCGAGCCTCGCGCGCCTCGGTGCGGTGCGCAACGGTCGATCCGGCTCGTGGTCGCGCCGGCCGCGGGCGACCTCCGCGGATCCGCTTTGGAGGGGCCCGTGGAGCCTGGGTACAGTGGTCCCCGCTCGCCGGACGCGGTCCGGTGCGCGCGCCGCCTTAGCTCAGTCGGTAGAGCGGTTCACTCGTAATGAACAGGTCTGGGGTTCGATTCCCCAAGGCGGCTCCACGTCGGGCCCCGCCCGCAGCCCAGGCTGCGGGCGGGGCCTGATCCGTCCCGGCTGACGGTGCGCGGGTGGCGACGCTGTGCAGGCACCGGCACGCGACGTGCACCGACGTCCACGATCGGGCCGCGACGTGCACGAACCCTCCACGGGACCCGACCGAGCCGCCCCTGCGCGGTGCCCCCGCGCGTCCCTAGCGTGATCGTCATGACCGACGCCGCCGACGCCGCTGCGCTCCCCGGACTCCCCGGCCCCTCGGGCTCCACCGGCCCGACCGGCCCGACCGGCCCGACCGGCCCCTCGGGCTCCGCCGGTCCGACCGGCCCGACCGGCC
>JAEZAR010000114.1 GCA_023430425.1 Actinomycetes bacterium
CCTGGGCGGCGGCCCGGCCCGACGTCGTCGGTGTCGGGCTCGCGGGGTCGTGGGCCGCCGCGACCGCGCGCGACGACTCCGACGTCGACCTCCTCGTCCTCACCCCCCGTCGCAGGGCGATGGCGGAGGACCTGTCGTGGCTCGCGGACCTCGCCGGGACCGCCGCGCCCGGGGTCGTGCGCCGCCAGGACTGGGGCCCGCACCTGACGGAGGTGCGCGTCGCGCTCCCGGGCGCGCTCGAGCTCGAGGTGGGGCTCGCGGACCCGGCGTGGGCCGCGACCGACCCGGTGGACGCCGGCACGGCCCGTGTGGTCGCGGACGGGTTCGTCGTGCTGCACGACCCCTCGGGCCTCCTGGGCTCGCTCGGCAGGGGCGTGAGCCGGCGTCCGCCCGCGGACGTCGAGGTCACCGCCGACCTCGTCCGGCGACTGGTGGCCGCCCAGCAGCCCGACCTCGCGGACCTGCCCCTGCGGCACGCGGACGGCGGCTGGGACAACGAGGTCTGGCGGCTCGGGCCCGACCTGGCCCTCCGGATGCCCCGTCGCGAGGTCGCGGCGACGCTGCTGGAGAACGAGGCCCGCTGGCTGCCGGTCCTCGCCCGGCTCGTCGACCTCCACGTCCCGGACCCGGTCCGGCTCGGGCGGCCGGGCGCCGGGTACCCCTACCCGTGGGCGGTCGTCCGCTGGGTGGCCGGCCGGCCCGCGTGGCGCAGCCCCGTCGCCGTGCGGACGGCGTGGGCACCGCGTCTGGCCGACGTGCTCACCGCCCTCCACGTGCCCGCCGACCCCGCCGCGCCGCCGAACCCGGTCCGTGCGGTGCCGCTCGCCGAGCGGGACGGCGTCGTGCGGCAGCGCCTCGTGCCACCCCTGGACGGCGAGGTCGCCACCCTCGCGCACCTCGCCCGCCTGTGGGACGACGCGCTGGCCGCCGACCCGTGGTCCGGTCCCCCGCTCTGGGTGCACGGCGACCCGCACCCGGCGAACCTGCTCGTCGACCCCGACGGGGCGGACCGGCTCGTCGGCCTGGTCGACTTCGGCGACCTCACCGCGGGGGACCCGGCGTGCGACCTGGCGACCGCGTGGCTCACGTTCGACGCCGACGGGCGGGCGGCATTCCGCGCCCGGCTCCTCGAGCACGACGCCCTCGACGAGGCGACGTGGCGGCGGGCGCGCGGGTGGGCGGTGGTCATGGGGCTGGCGATGGTGCGCCGGCCCGGCGATCCCGCGATCGGGTCGATCGGTCGGCACGCCGTCGACCAGCTGCTCGCCGAGCCCCTGCCCTGAGCCTCAGGCGGGCGGCCAACCGCCGCTGGTCACGCGCTCGTACGCCCGCCGCACCATCTCCTCCAGGACCGCCAGGTCCACGCCCTCGAGTGTCTTCAGGTACAGGCACGAGACGCTCGTCGTGTGCGGCCCGAGCCGGCTGAGCCCGTCCGCGTAGTCCTCGTCGAACCCCGGGGGGAAGTACACGGTCAGGCTCGCCTTGCGCGGTGAGAACCCCGCAGCCGCGGCGTCGCCCTCGCGCCCGGAGGCGTAGCGGTAGTGGTACCGGCCGAAGCCGACGATCGAGGTGCCCCACATGCGCGGGGGCTGGCCGGTCGCGCGCTCCATGAGCGCGAGCAGGGTCCGGGACTCCTCCCGGCGCCGGGCGGGCTCCACGGCGTCGAGGAACGCCGCCACGTCGCCGTCGTTCTCCACCGTCTTCGGTTCGTCCTTGGCCATGGCGCATCGTGCCCCCGGGAGACACGCACGCGCCAGGTCCCGGCCCACGGCATCTGGCGCACATCCGCGCACCGGGACGCATCGTGGAGCGTCCCGACGCACGGATGTGTGCCGGCTGCGGTGGCGCGGGGGGCGGGCGCCCGGCCGACCCGGGCACGGGACGCCCGTTCGCGCGTCAGAGGACCGGAGCCAGCGCCCGGAGCCGCTCGAGCACGGCCACCACGTTCGCGCGGTTCTTGCCCCAGTCGACGATCTGCATGGGCAGCAGGCACTCGCTGACCAGCACGACGAGGGCGCCGCGCGGGCCGTACCCGGTGGTCGCGGTCACGCGCTCACCCCAGCTGCGCCACCCCATCGCGGTCTCCCCCGCCAGCACGCCGCCGCCGCCGCGCACCGCGCGGACGCCCGCGGCCACGAGCGCGTCGTACACGGCCGCCTCCGCCTGGGGTGGCGCGAGCCCCACCTCGATCGTCACCCGGTTCTGCGCCGCCACGGCCGGCCCTCCTCACGCCCGGTCGCATGCTAGGCGAGCGGGTGGGTCCGCGCCGGGGGGTACGCCGGGTGAACCCGGCACCCCCCCCGCTCAGACGAGCGTGCGCAGCACGTACTGCAGGATGCCGCCGTTGCGGTAGTAGTCCGCCTCGCCGGGGGTGTCGATGCGCAGCACGGCGTCGAACTCCACGGACGCCCCGCCGTCACGCGTCGCGGTGACCCGCACCGTGCGTGGCGTCCGCCCCTCGTTGAGCGCGGTCACCCCCGCGATCTCGAAGGTCTCCGTGCCGTCGAGGCCGAGGGAGTCCGCCGTCTCGCCCTCCGGGAACTGCAGCGGGAGGACCCCCATCCCGATGAGGTTCGAGCGGTGGATGCGCTCGAAGCTCTCCGCGAGCACGGCCCGGACGCCGAGCAGCGCGGTGCCCTTGGCCGCCCAGTCGCGCGAGGACCCCGAGCCGTACTCCTTGCCGCCGTGCACGACCAGGGGCACGCCCGCCGCCTGGTAGGACATCGCCGCGTCGTAGATCGTCGTCCGCTCGCCGGTGAGGTGGTCGACGGTCATCCCGCCCTCGACCCCCGGCACCAGCTGGTTGCGCAGCCGGATGTTGGCGAACGTGCCGCGGATCATCACCTCGTGGTTGCCGCGCCGCGAGCCGTAGGAGTTGAAGTCGCGCCGGTCCACGCCGTGCTCCGCCAGGTACCGGCCGGCCGGGCTGTCGGGCTTGATCGAGCCGGCCGGGCTGATGTGGTCGGTGGTGACCGAGTCGCCGAGCTTCGCCAGCACGCGGGCGCCGGTGATGTCGGCCACCGGTGCCGGCTCGCGCGTCATGCCCTCGAAGTACGGCGGCTTGCGCACGTAGGTCGAGCTCCCGTCCCACGCGAAGGTGTCCCCCGACGGCGTCGGCAGCGACCGCCACCGCTCGTCGCCGGCGAAGACGTCGGCGTAGTTCGTCGCGAACATGTCCGCGTTGACCGAGCCGTCGATGGTGGCCTGGACCTCGGCCGCGGACGGCCAGATGTCGCGCAGGTACACGGGCGCGCCGGACTCGTCGGTCCCGAGGGGCTCGGCGTCGAAGTCCGTGTCCATCGTGCCCGCCAGCGCGTAGGCGATGACGAGCGGCGGCGACGCGAGGTAGTTCATCTTGACGTCCGGGTTGATCCGGCCCTCGAAGTTCCGGTTCCCGGAGAGGACGGAGACGACAGCGAGGTCCTCGGCGTTGACGACCTCGGAGACCTCCTCGGGCAGCGGGCCGGAGTTGCCGATGCACGTGGCGCACCCGTACCCGACGAGGTGGAAGCCCAGCTTCTCGAGGTAGGGCCACAGCCCCGCCTTCTCGTAGTAGTCGGTGACGACCTTGGACCCGGGGGCCATCGACGTCTTGACCCACGGCTTGACCTGCAGGCCGCGCGCGACGGCGTTCTTCGCGAGCAGGGCCGCGGCGAGCATCACCTCGGGGTTGGAGGTGTTGGTGCACGACGTGATCGAGGCGATGACGACGTGGCCGTGGTCGAGCTCCGTGGCGGTGCCGTCGGCGAGGGTCACCGGGACCCGCTTGTGCGGGCGACGCGCGCTGTCCACCGTCGGGTGCACCGGGGCCGAGTCCTCGTCGCCCGCGTGGTGGCTCGCGGCGATGGGGTCCGACGCCGGGAACGTCTCCTCGACCGACTCGTCGAGGCCGGAGGTCGGCGCGATCTGCACGTGGTCGACGTAGTCCCCGATGACGTCGGCGAAGGCCTGCTTCGCGTCCGCCAGCGCGATGCGGTCCTGGGGGCGCTTGGGCCCCGCGATGGACGGCACGACGGTGGACAGGTCGAGCTCGAGGTACTCGGAGTACGCGGGCTCGACGTAGGTCGGGGCCGACGGGTCGTGCCAGAGGCCCTGCTCCTTGGCGTAGGCCTCCACCAGGGCGACCTGGTCGGCCGGGCGACCGGTGAGCCGCAGGTAGTCCAGGGTCACGGCGTCCACAGGGAAGATCGCGCACGTGGACCCGAACTCGGGGCTCATGTTGCCGATCGTGGCGCGGTTCGCCAGCGGCACCTGGGCGACGCCCTCGCCGTAGAACTCGACGAACTTGCCGACCACGCCGTGCCGGCGCAGCAGCTCGGTGATCGTCAGCACGACGTCCGTCGCGGTCACGCCGGTCGGGATGGTCCCGGAGAGCTTGAACCCGACGACCTTGGGGATGAGCATCGAGACCGGCTGGCCGAGCATCGCGGCCTCGGCCTCGATGCCGCCCACACCCCAGCCGAGCACGCCGAGGCCGTTGACCATCGTGGTGTGGGAGTCGGTGCCCACGCACGTGTCGGGGAACGCCTGGACGACGCCCGCGCCGTCGACCTCCTTGGTCATCACGCCCCGGGCCAGGTACTCGAGGTTGACCTGGTGCACGATGCCGGTGCCGGGCGGCACCACCTTGAAGCTGTCGAAGGCCGTCTGGCCCCAGCGCAGGAACTGGTAGCGCTCGTGGTTGCGCTCGTACTCCTTGGCGACGTTGCGCTCGAACGCGTCGCTGCGCCCGAAGACGTCGATCTGCACCGAGTGGTCGATGACCAGCTCGGCGGGCGCGAGCGGGTTGATCCGGGCGGGGTCGCCGCCGAGGTCGGCCACGGCCTCGCGCATCGTCGCGAGGTCGACGATGCAGGGCACGCCGGTGAAGTCCTGCATCACGACGCGGGCGGGCGTGAACTGGATCTCCGTGGCGGGGTCGGCCTGCGGGTCCCAGGCCGCGAAGGCGCGCACGTGGTCGGCGGTGACGTTCGCCCCGTCCTCGGTGCGCAGGAGGTTCTCGGCGAGCACCTTGAGCGAGAACGGCAGGCGCTCCAGGCCGGGCACGGCGGAGAGGCGGAAGACCTCGTACGACCGTCCGGCGACGTCCAGCGTGCCCTTGGACCGGAAGGTGTCGATGCTCACGGCTGCTCCTTGCTCGCGTCGGGACGACGTCGGCCGGCGCCGGTCGCCCGCCCACGCCGGGGGCACCGCGCCAGGTATCTTGACGTCAAGAGATATCGTACCCGACCCGCCCCCGCCGCGCGTACCCAGGACGGGACCGGGTGCTCGCCGACGGGTCAGGGATCGCCGGGCGCGACCCGGAACACCGAGCCCTCGCGCGGGTAGCCGAGCCCCGTGTAGTAGGCGTCGACGTCGCTCATCACGTACACGGGCTGGTCCGGGAAGTCCGCGCAGGCGCGCTCCATGAGCCGGCGGCCGAGGTGGCGTCCCCGGTGGGAGGCGGCCACGAGCAGGTCGTACACGTAGACGCCGAACCCGTCGTCCTCCCGGCAGCGCGCGTAGCCGCGGACGTCCGGCCCGTCCACGGCGACGTAGACGACGCTCGACGCGAGCGCCCGGGTGTACCGGGGCCAGCCGTCCGCGCCGTGGTACTCGGCCCAGTCGTCGCCCTCGTCCCGCAGCAGCGCGCGCAGCGCCGCGGCGTCGGCCGGGTCGTACCGGCGCACGACGGGTTCAGGCATCGCCGGCCCGCACGAACGTCGCGACGCACTCGACGTGGTGGGTCATCGGGAACAGGTCGAGGGCGCGCACCCCGCTCAGCGCGTACCCCTGGTCGCGCAGGTACCCCACGTCCCGGGCCAGGGCGGCCGGGTCGCACGCGACGTAGACGACCTGCTCCGGACGGCGGGCGGCGACCTCGCGCACGACGACGCGGCCGGCGCCCACCCGCGGCGGGTCCAGCACCACCACGTCGGCCCTCGGTGCCACCCCGCCCCGCAGCACGTCCGCCACCGGTCCCTGGTGCAGCTCGACGCCCGCGCCGCCGCCCGCTCCCTGGTGCACGTTGCGGCGGGCGTCCTTGACCGCCCTCGCGTCACCCTCGACCGCGACCACGCGGCCGCCCGGCCCGACGACGTCGGCGAGCGGGACGGTGAAGAGCCCCGCGCCCGCGTACAGGTCGAGCACAGTCGCACCGTCGCGGGGTCCGACCGCGTCGAGGACGGCCCCGGCGAGCACCGCCGGCGCCGCACGGTGGACCTGCCAGAACCCGTCGGCCGCGACCCGCCAGGTGTACCGGCGACCGCCCGCCTCGGCGACCTCGCGCACCGACGTCCGGG
>JAEZAR010000138.1 GCA_023430425.1 Actinomycetes bacterium
GGCCGGGGGAGCGGGGGCTGGTCGCGCAGGTCGTGACCGGGGCGCTCGGGCTGGGCGCGCCGCCGAGCCGCGTGCACGACGTCGCCGGGCGTCTGGACCTGCCGGGTCTCGCCGACGTGGTCGGCCGGGCCGCGCTGCTGGTCTGCGGCGACACGGGGGTGGCGCACCTGGCGACGGCCCTGCGGACGCCGTCGGTGCTGCTGTTCGGGCCGACGGACCCCGCCCGGTGGGGCCCGTGCGTCGACGCGGACCGCCACGTCGTCGTCTGGCACGGGTCGCCCGACCGGCCGGGCGACCCCCACGCGGACGAGGTCGACCCGGCGCTCGCGGCGGTCACGGTGGCGGAGGTGCTCGACGGGGCCGGGCGGCTGCTCGGTCCCGTCTGAGCCAGGGGTCCCGCCCCCGCGCGGGGCGTCGTGCCAGGGTTGTCGCATGGGACGTCGGGTCGCCGCGGTGGTCGGGCTCGCGCTCGTCGTCGGGGCTCTCGGGGCGTGCGGACCGCGCGGGTCCGTGCCGACCCTGGCGAAGGTCGAGGGCTGGGCGGCCTCGACGGAGGACGGGGTCTTCGGCGTGCTCGAGATCGCCTACGACCGGGCGACCGCCGAGCGGCTCTGGGCCGAGACGGTGCCCGAGGACCTTCCGGAGCGCTCGGGCCTGCCGGTGGCGGCCGGGGTGTACGGCGACCTCGCCGACGTCGACCTGGACAGGTCCGTCGTCGCGGTCTGGTCCTCGGGCGAGTCGGGGTCGTGCCCAGGGTGGATCGCGGACGTCACCCTCCGCGACGGCACGGTGGTCGTCCGGCGCGCGCAGCAGGGCGACGAGTGCACGGCCGACTTCAACCCGTACCGGCTCGTGCTCGTCCTGCCGCGGTCCGACGTGCCGCGTGAGGCCGACCTGCCGGCCCCCGTGGACGTCGGGGGGCACGTCGCGATCCCGTCGCGGGCACGCGCGTACGGGGCCGCGTAGCGGCGGGTGCCGGGCTCAGGCGGACTCCTGCAGCGCGTCGGCGAACCAGTCGACGGTCCGCGCGAGCCCGTCGCGCCAGGAGACCTGCGGCTCCCAGCCGAGCTCGCGCCGGGCCAGGGCCGTGTCCGGCCGCCGGACGGACGGGTCGTCGACCGGGCGCTCGACGAGGACGACCTGGGACGCCGACCCGGTGGCGGCGAGCACGTCCCGGGCGATGGCGAGCACCGTCCGCTCCGCCGGGTTCCCGATGTTCATGGGGCCCGGGTGGCCCGACGCCGCGAGGGCGAGGATGCCGCGCACGAGGTCGTCCACGTAGCACACGGACCGCGTCTGCGACCCGTCGCCGGCCACGGTCAGCGGCTCGCCCGCCAGTGCCTGGCGGATGAACGTGGGGATCGCGCGACCGTCGAACGGCCGCATCCGCGGCCCGTACGTGTTGAAGATCCGCACGATCGCCGTGTCCACGCCGTGCGCGGTCCGGTACGCCGTCACCAGCGCCTCCGCGAACCGCTTGGCCTCGTCATAGACCCCGCGCGGGCCCACCGGGTTGACGTTGCCCCAGTAGTCCTCGCGCTGCGGGTGCTCGAGGGGGTCGCCGTACACCTCCGACGTCGACGCGAGCACGAACCGCGCGCCCTTGTCCTTCGCCAGCCCGACGGCGTGCATCGTGCCGACCGAGCCCACCTTGAGCGTGTGGATGGGCAGCTGGAGGTAGTCGATCGGGGACGCCGGCGACGCGAGGTGGAGCACGAGGTCCACCGGCCCGGGCACGTGGACGAACTCGGTCACGTCGCAGCGCACCAGGTGGAACAGCGGGTCGCCCATGAGGTGCGCGACGTTCGCCGGGGACCCCGTGAGGAAGTTGTCGAGGCACACGACCTCGGCCCCCCGCCGCACGAGCTCGGTGCACAGGTGGCTGCCGAGGAAGCCGGCCCCGCCCGTCACGACGGCGCGGTCGGGCGCCCAGGAGTCGACGCGCGTCCCCGCGGTGCGTCCGGTCACCCCCCCAGGTTCACCCGGATCCGCCGGCTCGGCGCGTCGAGCCGGCGGATCCGGGTGGGGCCGAGCCTGCGGCGCTACGTCGTCGACGGCCCCGCGATGTAGCCGGCGACGTCGACGGCGAGGTGGACGGTGCCGGTGCCGAGGGCGTCGTTGTAGAAGTTGATCTGGCCGTTGGCGGGCAGGGCGACGACGACCTGGTTGGGGATGTCGCGTCCGGGGATGTAGTTGATGGAGGACGCGCCGGGGGGTGGGGTGGTCCCGGTGCCGTCGGTGTCGGGGTAGACCCGCAGGTTGCCGTTGGCGGTGGGGCCGATGGCGGTGACGTTGAGGACGACGGCGGTGGCTCCTGCTGGGACGGGTCCGGTCCCGCGCACGGGCATGGAGTGGACCTGGCGGGGGGCCAGGGGTCCGGTGATCGGGCCGGTGCGGGTGCCGGGGCGGGTGTCCAGGATCCGTTGCGGGGTGATGCCGGTGTAGGCGGAGCCTGCCTGGACGTAGCCGACCACGTCGAGGATGACTTGGGCGGTGCCGGCGGTGTCGGACCAGAACGAGATGGTGCCGTCGGGGCCGAGGGCGACGATGGTGGCGTTGGCCTTGTCGCGGCCGGGGGCGTAGTTGATCACCGAGGTGCCGGGGACGGGCTGGCCGCCGGGGAAGACCCGCAGGTTGCCGATGGTGGCGACCTCGGCGACGGTGACGTTGACCAGGACGGCGGCCGCGTCGGCGGGGACCCCGGCCTGGCCGGCGACGTCGACGGTGTAGACCTGGTGGGGGCGGACCGGGCCGGTGACCTGGCCGACGGGGGAGGTCGCCCGGGTGTCCAGCAGGCGCTGGGAGGCCTGGGTGATGATGCCCGAGCCGGGCAGGGTGTAGCCCGCGACGTCGACCAGGACCCCGGCGGTGGAGGCCCCGCGGGTGTACCAGCAGATCGTGCCGTTGTCGGGCAGGGCGACGAAGGCGGAGTTGGCCACGTCGGCGCCGGGCTCGAAGTTGACGGTCGACCCGCCGGGGGGCTGGGTGGCCCCGGTCCCGGTGGTGTCGGGGTAGACGACCACGTAGCCCGGGCCGCTGGGCCGCACGGTGGTGACGTTGACGATCACCCCGGTGGCCTCGTCGGGCACCCCGTTGGTGCCCGCGACCTGCTGGCACCGCGCCTGCCCCGCCGGCACCGACCAGTCCGCGACCGCCCGCGCCGGCGCCTGCGTCACCAGCTCGGTGTAGGTGAAGGTGACGGGGGCGCTCGCCCCGCCCGGGGTCGTCACGACCACGGGCACCGCCCCTGCCGCACCGGCCGGGGTCGTCACCTCGGCCTTCGTCGAGGAGAGGACCTGCAGGCCCGTGCCCGGCACGCCGCCGAACGACACCTGCGTGGCGCCGGACAGCCCGGTCCCGCGCAGCGTGACGCGGGTGCCGCCCAGCACGCTGCCCGACGGCGGGTCCACCGCCGACACCACCGGCACGGGGACCGCGACCACGTGCGTCGTGGTCGCCGTCGTCCCCGTGTGGTACCCGTCGCCGGCATAGGAGGCGGTCACGACGTGGCTGCCGGGTGCGAGGTCGGCGAGCACCAGCGTGGCGACGCCGTCCGTCAGGGGCGCCGTGCCCAGGGTGGTCGCACCCGCGGTGAAGGTGACGCTGCCGGTCGGCACGCGTGCCCCGCCCGCGGCGGAGGCGGTGAACGTCACCGGCTGCCCGGGCGACGACGGGTTCGGGCTCGAGGCGACGGTGAGCGTCGTCGTCACCGGGTCCGTCGGGTCGACGGAGAAGCCGTCCCACAGGGCGCCGTAGACGGTGCTGCCGCGGTACTCGACCCCGACCCACTCGGCGTCGGTGAGGTCGGCCGTCACCGTCGCCGTCCCGCCGCTGAGCGCGGCGTCGCCCAGGTAGCCCAGGTCGCCCCACAGCTGCACGACGCCGGTCGGCACCCCCTGCTCCCCGCTCACCGTCACGGTGACCTGGGTGGGCTGCCCGCTCACCGGCTGGGCCGGGTCGAGCGTGACGGCGATCTCGGGCTGGTGGGGACCCTGGACCGGCGTCGCGGACAGGTCGAAGCTGCGGCCCGACGTCGTCGCGCCGGCCGTCACCGGCACGGGCGTCGCGGCGCTGCGGCGGTCGGCGTCCGGGTGGTACCGCCCGAGCGTCGAGTCGGTGTCGCCACGCCACGCGAAGGCCTCGAGGACGTGCCCGCCGGTCGGCAGGCCCATGAGCTCGTAGGGCTCGCCGGCGTCGTTGCACTCCTGGTCGAGCACCTCGCCGTACCAGCCGGCGTCCGCGAGGACGCAGTAGCCGTCGAACCCGGCCGGCACGGTGACCGTGCCGGTCACGGTGCCGCCGACCTCGAGCGCGGCGTCGACGCCGGTGACCGCACCGCCGAGGGCGACCGCGACGGGCGTCGCGTCAGGACGCGACGTCGTGCCCTGCCAGTACTCCCTCAGCAGCCCGCGCTCGAAGCTGCCGAACTCGACGGTGTACTGGCCGGGGGGGAGGCCGCGCACGGCGTAGCCGCCGTCGGCGGCGACGTCCGCCCAGCCGCCGGCGACGTCGCCGTCCGCCCACACGTACGCCTCGCGGACGTCGAAGCCGGCCGGCACCGTGACGTGGCCGGTGATCGTGCCGCCGACGGCCATCGCCGCGTCGACGCCCGTCGTGCGCTGGCCCGCGGTCAGCGTGACCACCGTCGCCGCGTCACGTCCGTAGACACCGGCCCAGTACTGCGGCGCCAGGTCGGTGCCGGGCGCCTGGAACTGCACGGTGTAGGAGCCGGGCTGGACACCCTCGACCGTGTAGGTCCCGTCGTCGGCGGGCGAGGCCGAGTAGCCGAAGCCCGCGTCGGTGGGGGACAGGAACACCGCGACGTCCGCGGGGTCGTGGCCCCCCGGCACGGTCACCGTGCCGGAGACGCTGGCAGCCTCCTCGAGCGCGGCGTCGATCCCCGTCACGTCGTTCGCGCCCGAGACCGTCACCCGGGTCGCCGTCGAGGACGACCGTGCGTCCTGCCAG
This sequence comes from Actinomycetes bacterium, assembly GCA_023430425.1. Next base: position 4,969 of record JAEZAR010000138.1, read on the forward strand.
TACTCGGGCAGCAGGCCGCTGCCCGTGAACGGCGGGCTGAACTGGACGAGGTACGCCCCGTCCACGAGCCCGTCGACCGTGTAGGTGCCGTCCGGCCCGACCTGCGCGGAGGCCGTGAACCCGTCGGGCGTGGACGCGTAGACCCAGACGCCGTGGAGGTCGAACCCGTCGGGCGCCGTCACCGTGCCGGAGATCGACCCACCGCGCACGAGCGCGGCGTCGATCCCCTCCGTGGGCTGGCCGACCGTGACGGGCACCTGGGTGGCCAGGTCGTACCGGAGCACGTCGTCGTAGAACTCGGCGACCAGGGACGTCCCCTGGGTGACGAAGTGGACCCGGTAGGACCCCGTGAGCAAGCCCCGCACGAGATAGGTGCCGTCGGGGTCGACCGAGCCGGTCGCGTAGGAGGTGCCGTCGTCGCTCGTGGCCACGACGTGGACGTCCGTGGGGTGCGCGCCCGAGGGCACGGTGACGGTCCCGGAGATCGTGCCGCCGGTGGTGAGCGTCGCGTCGACGCCGGACCGCGTTCCGGCCGCGGTGACCGTCACCGGGGTGGCCTCCTCGAAGGACGCGGCGTCGTCCCAGTACTCCCTGACCAGGTCGCTCCAGGAGGAGAACGCCACCACGTAGTCGCCGGCGGGCAGGCCGCGGACGGCGTAGGTCCCGTCGGCGCCGGGGTTGGTGCCGACCGGCTCGCCCGCGTCGGCCCCGCCGTCCGCGGACAGGGCGTAGGCCTGGACGTACACCGACTGCGGGTCGACGCCCGCCGGCACGGTCACGGTCCCGCTGATCGTCCCGCCGACCGCCAGGGCGGCGTCGATGCCCGGCGTGTCCTGGCCCTGCACCACGGCGACGGCGTCGGCGTCGTCCCGCAAGGCGGCGTCGTCCCAGTACTCAGCGACGAGGTCCGACCCGGTGGTCTGGAAGTGCACGGTGTAGTCCGCCGTGGCCAGGCCGCCGATCCGGTAGCTGCCGTCGGCCGCCACCGAACCGCTGCGCGAGGTGTACCCGCTGGCCGAGGTCGCGGAGGCCCAGACGTCCGTCGGGTCGTAGCCGTCGGGGACGCTGACCGTCCCGGAGATCGACCCGCCCGTCTCGATCGCGGCGTCGACGCCCGTGACGTGCTGCCCGAGGGTGACGGTGATCGTGGTCTGGGCGGCGTCGTCCTTGGCGTCCTGCCACCACTCCTCGAGCAGGTCCTCACCGTACGACTGGCGGAAGTAGACGGCGTACGTGCCCGCCGGGAGTCCCTTGACGGTGTACGTCCCGTCGCCCGCGACGTGGGCGCTCGCGTACCCGGGTCCCGGCCAACCGTTGGCCGAGACCTCGATCTCGTCGGGGGTGTGGCCGGCCGGCACGCTCACCGTGCCGGAGATCGAGGCGCCCACCACCAGGGTCGCGTCGACGCCGGCCCGGTCGGCGCCCGCGGTGACCTGCACCAGGGTCTCCTGGCCGGCCACGACGGTGTCGTCCCAGTACTCCGTGACCAGGCCGTCGTAGGAGATGAACTGCACGACGTACGCGCCCGGGGGGAGGTCCGCGACGGTGTACGTGCCGTCGGGCGCTGGGCTCGTGATCCGGTTGCCGGTCCCGTCACGCTGCTGGGTGAAGACCGTCACCGCGGTGACGTCGTAGCCGCCCGGCACGGTGACGGTGCCCGACAGCGACCCGGTCTCCTCCGCGGCGTTGGCCGCGGCCGGCACCAGTGCGCCGACGACGGCGATCGCGCTGCCCGCGAGCCAGGCGGCGGCGCGGCGCAGGCGGTTCGGACGAGTGGGCTGACCTGGCACAGGCGACATGAGGGGCTCCGCGTCGAGGGGGTGGCGCACCGATGGTGCGCGCCCACGGTAGCGGTGCACGGAGCACTTCGCGGACACCGGTGTCCCTTTTCACCCGCCCGGTTCGGGACCGCTCCCATCCGCGGCCCCCGCGCCCCCTTTGTGGGCCCCGCGCCCGTGCGCGGGTCGTGGC
>JAEZAR010000148.1 GCA_023430425.1 Actinomycetes bacterium
GTGCTCGCGCGGCGACAGGCCCGGCGCACCCGCCGCGCCGACCACCACGAGGCCGTCTACCGGCGCTGGTGGTCCTTCGTCCGCTGACCGCGTCGTGGCGGCGGCCGCCCGACGGCCGCGCGGCTGACCGGCCGCTCCCCGCCCGACGGCTAGCATGGGGCGACGCGACGGAAGAGGAGTGCGATGAGGGGTCCGCAGGGCTGGGAGTGGCTGGTCATCGCGCTCATCGTGCTGCTGCTCTTCGGCGCGCGACGGCTGCCTGACCTCGCGCGCTCCGTCGGTCGCTCCATGCGCATCTTCCGGTCCGAGGTGAAGGAGGGCGGGCGCGAGGAGCCGCCCGGTCCCGCGGCCGGCGGCACGCCGGGCCCGTCGGACACCGCACCCGACGACCGTGGCCCGCGCGGCTGAGCGGTCCCGGTCCCTCCGCAGGAGGCGCAGACCCGAGGGCCGGATGCCGCTGCGCGAGCACGTGCGCGAGCTCCGTACCCGGGCCCTCCTCGCGGCAGCCGGCGTCGTGGCCGGTGCGATCGGCGGCTGGTTCGTCTACCCCTGGGTCTTCGATGTCCTCCAGGGGCCCCTGACCGACGTCGCCCGCGAGCGCGGGGAGCTCATCGCACTGAACTTCGCCGGGGTGGCCGCGCCGCTGGACCTGCAGGTCAAGCTGTCCCTGTTCGTCGGCGTGCTCGTCACGAGCCCGTGGTGGATCTACCAGCTCTGGGCCTTCGTGACGCCCGGGCTCACGCGCCGGGAGCGGCGGGTCACCGTCGGCTTCCTCGCGGCAGCGGTGCCGCTGTTCGCCGCCGGGGCCGGGCTCGCCTGGTGGTTGCTGCCGAAGGCGGTCGGGCTGCTCGTGGGTCTCACGCCGGACGGCGCCGTCAACGTCATCGACGCACAGACGTACCTCGGCTTCGTGATGCGCATCGTGCTCGCGTTCGGCGTCGCGTTCCTGCTGCCCGTGGTCATGGTGGGCCTGGACGCCGTCGGACTCGTCACGGCCGCGACGTGGCTCGCCGGCTGGCGCTGGGCGGTGCTGCTCGCCTTCGTGTTCGCCGCCGTCGCGACGCCCACCGCGGACGTCGTGTCGATGGTCGGTCTCGCGCTGCCCATCTGCGCCCTGTACTTCGGCGCGATCGGCATCTGCACCCTGCTCGACCGTCGCCGGGCGGACGCCCTCGACGCGGCACCACCCCAGGAGGCGCCGTGAGCGGCATCCGCATCGGCGTCGTCGTGAACCCGACGGCCGGGCGCGGTCGGGGGCGCCGTCGCGGGCGGCACCTGCTGGCGGCCGTCCGGGCGCGAGGTCACGACGTGCACGACCTCACCGCGGACGACCTGGCCGGCGCCGAGCAGCACGCCCGACAGGCGATCGTCGACGGGCTCGATGCGCTCGTCGTCGTGGGCGGCGACGGGATGGTGCACCTGGGCGCGAACATGGTGGCGGGCACCGACCTGCCGCTGGGGATCGTGGCGGCGGGCAGCGGCAACGACATCGCGCGGTGCATGGGCCTGCCGCGCCACGACGTCGCCGCGGCGGTGGCCGCCATCGAGCGCGGGCTCGAGACCGGCGGCCGGGCGGTGGACGCAGTCACCGTGGGGCCGCCCGACTACAGCGCGCACGAGTGGTTCATCGGCGTGCTGTCGTGCGGGGTCGACGCCGCCGTCAACGCCCGCGCCAACCGCCTGAGCTGGCCACGCGGCCGCGGGCGGTACGTGCGTGGGCTCCTGGCCGAGCTGGGCGGGTTCTCGCCCTACGGCTACCGGCTCGCGCTGGACGACGAGACCTGGGAGTCGACCGGCACGCTCGTGGCCGTCGCCAACGCCGGCCTGTTCGGGGGTGGGATGCGCATCTCGCCCGGCTCCGCCATGGACGACGGGCTCCTCGACGTGGTCATCGCGGGTCCGCTGAGCCGCCGCGAGCTGCTCGGCATCTTCCCGAAGGTCTACTCGGGCAGCCACGTGCGCCATCCCGCCTGCACTGTGCTGCGCACCACCTCGGTGCTCATCGAGCACAGCGGGGTGGGCCCGACGCCGCCCGCGGCCTTCGCGGACGGCGAGCGCGTCGGCCCGCTCCCGCTGCGCGTGGAGGTGCGTCCGGGGGCGGTGCGCCTGCTCGCCTGACCCGCGGGGCCGCCCGGCGGCACCCCAGGGCCACGCCTACGCTGAGGCCATGTCCTCCCCGGCCGAGCGGTACGCCGCGGCCCGCCACCGGGCGGTGGCGGCCCGGTCGGCCCTCGCGGTGTTCGCCGCGGGGCTGGACTTCGAGCTCGACCCGTTCCAGACCCAGGCGTGCAAAGCGCTCGAGGGCGGGCGCGGCGTCCTCGTGGCGGCGCCGACCGGGGCCGGCAAGACGGTCGTCGGCGAGTTCGCCGTCCACCTGGCCCTCGGGCAGGGACGCAAGGCGTTCTACACCACGCCGATCAAGGCCCTCTCGAACCAGAAGTACGGCGACCTCGTCCGGGTGCACGGCACCTCGCAGGTCGGCCTGCTCACGGGCGACACCACCGTCAACGGCGACGCACCTGTCGTCGTGATGACCACGGAGGTGCTCCGGAACATGCTCTACGCGGGGTCGCCATCCCTCGACGGCCTCGCCTTCGTGGTCATGGACGAGGTGCACTACCTCGCCGACCGGTTCCGCGGACCGGTGTGGGAGGAGGTGATCATCCACCTGCCGCCCGACGTGCAGCTGGTCTCGCTGTCCGCCACCGTCTCGAACGCGGAGGAGTTCGGCGACTGGCTCACGATGGTCCGGGGCGACACCGCCGTCGTCGTGAGCGAGACCCGACCGGTCCCGCTGTGGCAGCACGTGATGACCCGCGACGGGCTGTTCGACCTCTACGCCGCGCACGTGGACCCCACGGCCCCGGGGGCCGACCCCCCGATCAACCCCGACCTCGTCGCGGACCTGCGCCGCCAGGACCGGGCGACGGGGCCCCGCGGCCCCGGCC
>JAEZAR010000212.1 GCA_023430425.1 Actinomycetes bacterium
CCCCGGTGCCGACGCTCGCCCCGGTGCCGGCACCTCCGGCCGCCGGCACCTCCGGCCACTGGCACCTCCGGCCGCCGGCACGGCCGGCCGCCGGCACCTCCGGCCGTGGGCACCTCCGGCCGCCGTCGCCCGAGCCGCCGCTACTGTCCCAGCCATGGAGATCCGCCAGTTCGACCTGGGACCGCTGGAGGGAGCTCCCGGAGCGGCCCTGGTCGAGCTCGTCCCCGGCACGACGCCGGAGCACGTGAGCGTGCACGTCGTGCGGCTCGACGCAGGCGCGTCGCTGCCCCGCCACCCGGCCGGGCGCGAGCAGTACTTCGCAGTGCTCTCCGGTCACGGGCGGGTGGCGGGCGACGACGACGTCCTGCACGCCGTCGGGCCCGGCTCGCTCGTCGTGTGGTCGCCCGGCGAGCAGCACACCACCTGGGCCGACGCCGAGATGACCGCCGTCATCGTCCAGCGCCGTCCCGCCTGAGCGCCCCGGGTCAGGCCCGCGGGCCTCGGCCCAGGTCGTCCCGCAGCCGTGCCACCAGCGTCTCGTCGGCGACCCACCCCCGCGCCCCAGGGGCGGCGCACGACGCCGAGGCCACCTCCGCCGCCCAGGTGAGCCCCGCCACGACGTCGGGCACGTCCGAGGTCGAGCCGCGGACGAGCGCGGAGGTCCACCACGCGGCCAGCGCGCCGTGCAGCACGTCGCCGGCCCCGAGGGTGTCCACCACCGTCACGGTCGGGACGGGGACGCGCGTGCGCCCATCGCCCGCGACGAGCACCTCGATCGGTCCACCACCGGCCGACCGCGCCACCACCCGCGGGCCGAGGGCGCTCACCACGGCGCAGACGTCGGTCGGGGCGCGCTCGTCGGGCCCCGTGCCCACCCGCTGGTCGCCTCCGCTCCCCGCCTCCGCGGGCGCGTCCTCGGCCGGCGTGACCACGTCCGTCGGCACGACGAGGTCCGCCGACACCACCGCGACGTCGACCACCGCGAGCAGCGCCTCGAGCCCGGGCTTCCAGGACCCGCCGTCCAGCAGCACCGGTACCCCGCGGGCGCGTGCCTCGCGCGCCACCGCGAGCGCCAGGTCCAGGTGGTGCCCGTCCACGAGCACCACCCCGACGCCGTCCCACACCTCCGGTGCCGGCCCGACGCGGGCCGCGCCCGACCCGCCACCACGGCCCGCACCCGGCCCGTCGGTGCCGTTGACGCTCACCACGGCCCGTTCGCCGGTCGCCCGGGTCACGAGCACCGTCGAGACGGGGGGCCGGGCGGCGGCGTCGGCGATGTCGACCACCTCGACGCCGGCGCCCGCGAGGTCCTCCCGCACCACCGCTCCGAGCGCGCCGCCGCCCACCCGGGTCACCAGCCGGACCCCGACGCCGAGCGCCGCGCACGTCACGGCGGCGTTCGCGGCCGGCCCTCCGGCGGCCACGGCGAGCCCCTGCGCCACGACCTTCTCGTTCGCGCCCGGCACCCGCTCGAGCGTCTGCACGACGTCGAGGGTCGCCAACCCGCACGCCAGCACCCGCGGCCAGTGGTCCACGCGCCGAGGCTATCCGCGAGCCCCGCACCGACCAGCACCTCGACGCCCACGCACTAGCCTTTCGCCATGACGTCGACGACGACCCCTGCTGCCCCGATCCACGCCGAGGACCCCCGCACCGCCCCGCCGCTGCGCTGGGGCATCCTGGCGCCGGGCGGCATCGCCCACGTGTTCGCCAAGGCCGTGAACACGTACACGCGCGCCCAGCTCGTCGCCGTCGGGTCCCGCAACCGCGACCGCGCCTCGCGGTTCGCGACGCAGCACGGCATCCCGACCGTCCACGTCGGCTACGACGCCCTGGTCGACGACCCGCAGGTCGAGGCGGTCTACGTCGCGTCGCCGCACTCGGAGCACCGCGAGCACGCGCTCCTCGCGATCGCCGCCGGCAAGCACCTGCTCGTCGAGAAGTCCTTCACGCGCAACGAGGCCGAGGCGCGTGAGGTCGTCGACGCGGCCCGCGCCGCCGGCGTGTTCTGCATGGAGGCCATGTGGACGCGGTTCCTCCCGCACGTCGTCGCGCTTCGCGAGATGGTCCGGCGGGGCGACATCGGCCAGCCGGTGGGCCTCATCGCCGATCACGGCCAGGCGTTCGCCGACCGGCCCGCGGAGCACCGCATCCACAACCCGCTGCTGGCCGGCGGCGCGCTCCTCGACCTCGGCGTCTACCCGGTGAGCTTCGCGCACGACATCCTCGGCGTCCCCGACCGCGTCGCCGCCGTCGGCTCGCTGACGCCGACCGGCGTCGACGGCCAGATCTCGATCGCCCTGGGGTTCGGCCCCGACGTCCAGGCGTCCCTCCACACGACGTCGCTGGCGAAGACCTCGACGACCGCGGTGGTCTTCGGCCGCGAGGGCCGCATCGAGATCGACGGGGACTTCTACCGGCCGACGTCCTTCAGCCTCGTCCGCAACGACGGCTCGACCTGGGACTACTTCAAGGACGTCGACGGCGGGTTCCAGTACCAGGCCGCCGAGGTCGCCCGGCGGATCGCCGCCGGCGAGACGCAGTCGCCGGTCATCACGCTCGACAACACCCTCGAGGTCATGCGCACGATGGACGAGATCCGTCGGCAGGTGGGCGTCGTCTACCCGGGCGAGTGACGGGCCGTCGGCGGCGTCGGCCGCGTCGCCGGGGCCGACTAGCCTGACGCCGTGACCGAACCCGAGCTGCCGGTGCCCGGCGCCCCGGCCCACCCCGGCACCTTCGTCTCGTTCGAGGGTGGCGACGGCGTCGGGAAGTCCACGCAGCTGGACCTCCTGCGCGCGTGGCTCGGCGTGCTCGGTCGCGAGGTCGTCGTGACCCGCGAGCCGGGCGGGACCCCGCTCGGCCTGGAGCTGCGCAGCGCGGTGCTCCACGGCGACCACGTCGCCCCGCGCGCCGAGGCCCTCATCTACGCGGCGGACCGCGCGCACCACGTCGCGACGGTGGTCCGGCCCGCGCTCGACCGGGGGGCGGTGGTGCTCACCGACCGCTACCTCGACTCGTCGGTCGCGTACCAGGGCGTCGGTCGCGGGCTCGGCGCGGCGACGGTGGAGCAGCTCAACCTGTGGGGCGTCGAGGGGCTGCTGCCCGACCTCACGGTGCTGCTCGACCTCGACCCGGACGTCGGCCTGGCGCGCATCTCACGGGAGCCCGACCGGCTCGAGCGGGCGGGCGCCGACTTCCACCGGCGGATGCGCCAGGCGTACCTCGACCGTGCCGCCGCCGACCCCGGCCGCTGGCTGGTCGTCGACGCCGCGCAGCCCGCCGACGCCGTCGCGGGACGTGTCCGCGCGCGGCTGGCCGCCCTGCTGGGGGTGCCGGCGTGACGGTCTGGGAC
>JAEZAR010000219.1 GCA_023430425.1 Actinomycetes bacterium
GGCCGGCGGACGGCGCGCCCGACGAGCCGGGGGGCGGTCCCGCCTGACCCGCGGCCGCTCAGGGCCTCGCTCGGCCCTCGCACGGCCCGTGCTCGGCCGACGCTCCACCCCGCGCATCGACCGACCCGACGAACCGAGGCCGCTGCCGTCGGGCGTCGGGCGGGAGCATGATGGTGGTGCCGGGACGGGCAGCACGGGAGGCGGACATGAAGGCGTCGGTGGGCGACGAGGTCGTCGTCGAGTCCGGGGTGGTCGCAGGTGCGGTGCGGCGGGGACGGGTGGTCGAGGTGCGGCACCCGGACGGGACGCCGCCCTTCGTGGTCGAGTGGGAGGACACCGGCGAGCGCACGGTGGTGGTGCCGGGACCCGACACACGGGTGCTGCCGGCGCCGCGACCCTCCGCGTGAGCCTGCTGGACCGGGTGGCGTCCCTGGCGGGACGTCCGGAGCCGTTCGCGCCCGGGACGGCGGCGTTCTGGGACGACCCGTACATCTCCGCGCGCCTGCTGGAGCACCACCTCGACGACGCGACGGAGGCGGCGAGCCGGCCCGGGCCGTCGATCCGGGCCGCGGTGGACCGCCTCGTGCGCGACGGGGTCGTCGGTCCCGGGACCCGGGTGCTGGACCTGGGGTGCGGGCCCGGCCGGTACGCGGAGCTGCTGGCGGAGGCGGGGTGCGTCGTCACCGGCGTCGACCTCTCCGAGCGCTCCATCGGCTACGCGCGCGAGCAGGCCGCCCGGCGTGGGCTCGAGGTGGCGTACCGGGTGCAGGACTTCCGCACGCTGACCGACGAGGCCGCGTTCGACGTCGTCCTGCAGGTGTTCGGCGAGCTCAACACCTTCGCCGACGACGTCCGCGACGACGTCCTGCGTGCGGTGCACCGGGCGTTGGTGCCGGATGGCGCTCTTGTGTGCGACCTGTCGACGCCGGCCCTGCGGCGTCGGGCCGGCCGACGGCACGGCTGGTCGGTCCAGACGGACGGCCTGTGGCGCCCCGGCACGTGCCTGGTGCTCACCGACGGGTTCGCCTACGACGGCGACGTGCACTGCGACCAGTACGTCGTGGTCACCGACGCACCCGGTCCGGGCACCGCGGAGGCGTACCGGATGTGGTTCCACGACTACCTGCCCGACACGGTCCGCCCGGTGCTCGAGCGGGCCGGGTTCACCCTGGTCGACACGTGGGAGGGCCTGGACGGCGGGCCGTACGGCGGCGGCGACTGGCTGGGCGTCCTCGCCCGCGCGAGGTGACCGCGCCCGCCGACCCGGCCGCGAGCGGTCCGCCGGCGCCGGGACGTCTCAGAGCCAGGTGACGACGCGCACCACCGTGCCGTGGGGCCCGGAGCGGATCTCCAGGACGTCGGCGAGCTGGCGCGCGATCCACAGGCCGCGGCCCCGGTCCTGGTCCGTGCGTGGGGGGGTGCGTCCGGCCCGGTCAGGGTCGCGCAGGCGTCCGGCGTCGGCCACCTCGACGACGAGCGCGTCGGGCTCGAGCCACGCCCGGACCGTGCCCGTCCCCCCGGCGTGGTCCACGCTGTTGGCGGCGAGCTCGTTGACGACGACCGTGAGCTCGTCGGTGCGCCGACGGTCGAGGCCGGCCCGCGCGGCCAGCTCCGCGACGACGACGCGGACGCGCCGCAGGTCGCCGAGCGCGAACCGCACCTCGGCGGCCGTGCGGTGCGTCGTGCTCCGCCGTGCCGTCCGCAGCGTCCCCACGCGTCCGTCTCCCTGGTCGTCGGCCCGCCGGAGGCGGGTGGTCGTGGCGGCCACGCTAACCGGTGCCTCCCGGGTGCGCGCGGCGGGCGGCGGGCAGATCGGGGGGGATGTCCGGCATCTGCCGGATGTCGCGTACCGTGCGGCCATGTCGGACGTGCCCCCCACCCCTGCCGAGGTCGCGGCGACCGGCCACGACGACGGCGCGGCGCCCGGCGCGCGGCGCCCGCTCCTGCTCCTGGACACCGCGTCCCTGTACTTCCGGGCGTTCTACGGCGTCCCCGAGAGCGTCCGCGCACCGGACGGGACGCCCGTCAACGCGGTCCGTGGGCTCCTGGACATGACGGCGCGCCTGCTCACCGCGCGGCGGCCGGGGCGGCTGGTGGCCTGCTGGGACGCGGACTGGCGGCCCGCGTTCCGGGTGGCGGCGGTGCCCTCCTACAAGGCGCACCGCGTCGGTCCGGACGGCGGGGAGGACGTGCCCGCGGCCCTGGTGCCCCAGGTGCCGGTGATCGCCGAGGTGCTCGACGCCCTCGGCGTCGCGCGCATCGGGGTGCCGGGGTACGAGGCGGACGACGTCATCGGCGCGCTCACCGCCCGCGAGGTGGCCCGGCCCCCCGACCGGCGTTCCCCGGTCGAGATCGTCACCGGCGACCGCGACCTGTTCCAGCTCGTCGACGACGCGGCCGGCGTGCGGGTGCTCTACACGGTCAAGGGGATCGGCGAGCTCGAGGTCGTCGACGAGGCCCGCCTGCACGAGCGCTACGGCATCGGGGGCGGCCCCGCCTACGCGGACATGGCGGTGCTGCGCGGCGACCCGAGCGACGGGCTGCCGGGCGTCCCCGGGATCGGGGAGAAGACCGCCGTGGCGCTGCTGCGCCGCTACGGGGACCTCGCCGCGCTCCGGGCCGCGGCCGACGCGGGCGACGCCGGGCTCACCGCCACGCAACGCCGGCGCATCCTGGAGGCGCGCGAGTACCTGGAGGTGGCTCCCGGCGTGGTGCGGGTGGCCACGGACCTCGCGCTCCCGCAGGCCGCGGACGACCTGCCCCGGGCGCCCGCGGACCCCGACCGCCTCGTGGCGCTCGCCGACCGCTGGCGGTTGGCCTCGAGCCTCACGCGGCTGGTCGACGTGCTGGCCCGCTGACGCCCGTCAGGACCTGGTCTTGGCGGCGAGCGCCCGGGCCAGCTCCGCACCCCAGGCGCGGGCCGCGTCGAGCTCGCCGTCGACGAGGCCGCCGGCCTTGCCGTGGACCGCGAAGGACCGGGGGTCCGCCACCGGGCGTCCGCCCATGCGGACGAGCGCCTTGTGGGCGCCCTTGGCCGCGGAGCCGGGCAACGGCGGGCGGACCACCTTGGTGTCGAACGCCGCGAACAGCGTCCCGCCGAGGGGCAGGCTGATCTCGGCGAGCCACTCCCGCAGGCCCTTGCCGCTGGAGATGATCGAGCCGTCCGGCGCGTCCGCGACCGCGTCCTGACGGGTGTTGGGGCGGCTGAGCCCGAAGGCGTGGGTGGGGGCGCCCACGACGAGGAGGTCGATCTGGGGGGAGATCGTGCGTCCGCCAGGGGCGGCCGCGAGCGCGCTGATCTCCAGCACGCGAACGGGGCCTGCGGGGGCCAGTCCCTCACCGATCGCTTCCGCGACGGCCTTCGTGCTGCCGTACATCGACTCGTATACGACAAGCGCTGTCATGCCGCCGAGTGTGCTCGCCCCCCCAGCCCGGGGGAAGCCGTCGAGCGGGCGATATACCGGATTCACCCGGTCGTGGGGCTTCCGACGGCGCGGTCGGTCAGGCGCCCCCGGCGCGCGGTCAGGCGCTCCCGGCGCCCCCGAGCAGCACAGCGGCCCCCGCCGCGGCGGCGCCGACCGTGACCAGCAGCAGGACGAGCACCCACAGCGCGGCGGGCACGTGGGTGAGGGC
>JAEZAR010000267.1 GCA_023430425.1 Actinomycetes bacterium
GGTGCACGGTGCTCTTGTTCAGGCCGAGCGACGCCGCGAGCTCGGCGAGACCCTGTCCGTGCGGACCCGCGTCGGCGAGCGCCTGGAGCACGAGCAGGGCCCGGTCCACGCTCTCGACCGGGCCCGAGGCGGCGCCGGCCGCCATCAGCCGACGAGGTCGCGGGCGAGCGCGGCGACGCGCCCGGCGACCTCCTGGTCGGTCGCGAGGCCGGGGTCGAGCAGGCTCAGCACCCGGTCGACGGACGCCGTGAGGTCGACGCCCGCGAGGTCCAGCCGTCCGCCGGGCCCGGTGTCGCGGACCGGTGCGCCGTGCCCGCGCAGGTGCTGGACCCACGCGGCGAGCGGTCGCAGGGCTCCGTCGGTGAGCGTCCCCGCCGCGCGCGCGGCCCGCACCACCGGGACCACCCGCACCGGCAGCTTCACCGAGCCGTCGACGGCGATCTGCGCGAGCTGGTGCTGGATCCGGGGGTTGGCGAAGCGGGACAGCAGCGCCGACCGGTACGCGTCGGTGTCGACCGCGAGGCCGCGGGCGACGGCGTCCCACCACTCGAGCACCCAGCCGCGCACCTGCGGGTCCCCGACGGCGTCCGCCACTGTCGCGTGCCCCCGCAGCGTCGCCGCGTAGGCCATGAGCGAGTGCGCCCCGTTGAGCATCCGCAGCTTGCGCTGCTCGAACGGCTCGACGTCGTCCACGAGCAGTGCGCCCGCCTCCTCCCACGCCGGGCGCCCCCCGGGGAACTCCCCGGCGAGAACCCACTCGGAGAAGGGCTCGGTGGGCACGGGGGACGCGTCGCGGACGCCGAGCGCCGCCTCGACGTCCGCGCGCTCGCGGTCCGTGGTGGCCGGGGTGATGCGGTCGACCATCGAGGTGACCCACGAGACGTGGTCGCCGGCCCAGGCGGCGAGGGTCGGGTCGATGCCGTCCGCCGCCTCCAGCACCACGCGGGCGAGCACCGACCCGTTGTCCGTGAGGTTGTCGCACGGGACGACCGTCAGCGCTCCCGCTCCGGCCGCGCGGCGCGCGAGGAGCCCCACCGCGAGCCGGACCGGCACGGTCTGCGGCGTGGCCGTGGGATCGGCCGCCGCCCGGGCCAGGTCCTGCGCCACGCGCGGGTCGTCGCGGTCCAGGCCCCCGTCCGGCCCCCGCGCGTACCCCGCCTCGGTGACGGTGGTGGTCACGACGCGCACCGCAGGGTCGGCGAGGAGTCGCAGGAACGCCGAGTGCTCGGCGGACGCGTGCACGGCGGAGACGGCCGAGACGACCTCGAAGCGGTCCTCGGCGGGCTCCCGGGTGATGAGGGTGTAGAGGCCGTCCTGGTCGCGCAGCTCGTCGGCGGCGTCGGGACGTCGGCCGGTGAACGCGGCCACCCCCCAGTCGGCGGCGTCCGGGGCGTGCTCGGTGTACCAGAACTGGTGGGCGCGGGCGAAGTTCCCGAGGCCGAGGTGGACGACGCGGACGGGGGCCGCCGGCCTGCCGTGGGTCGTGCGGCTCAGGCGCGGCGTCATCGCGGCGGGGTCCGGTCGCCGGGCGGGAGCCCCGTGCGGCCCGGTCCTGCGGGGGCGGGACGCCGGCGCCGTCGTCCGGGGACCATCTCCATGGTGGGTAGCCTAGAGGGCGGCACCGGTGGCCACGTCGGGCCGGTGACCGTCCACCCTCCGCCCCGGCTCGGCCTCGACCGGGTGCGCCCCCCGCCGTCGCGGCGGGACCTGACGGAACGGAGAGGCTCGATGGCGTCCGCCTCGATGCACACCCGCGTGGCCGACTCGCTCGGCCGCCGGGTGGCCGCGGGCGCCCTGCCCGCGGGGAGCGTCGTCAACCTCGGCTTCGCGGTGCCCGCCCTGGCCCGGGCCGGTGAGGCGACCAGCGTCGCGGAGCGGCTCGAGCACGCGTGGCGACCGGTGTCGGCGGGCGTCGCCGTCCCTGTCTTCGCGCTCTTCGCGGCGGGCGTGGGGCTCGGGGCCGACGAGCTCGGCGCCGCGCTCACCGACCCCGTCGCGCAGGGCGTGGCGCTGGGCCTGGTCGTCGGGAAGCCGCTCGGCATCGTCGTCGCGACGGCCCTGCTGGTGCGCTGCACGGGTGCCGCCCTGGACCCGTCCTTCCGGTGGGGCGACCTCGTCGCCGTCGCGGTCGTCGCCGGCGTCGGCTTCACGGTCTCCCTGCTCATCGGCGAGCTCTCGTACGGGCCGGGGTCGCCGCACGCGGCTGCCGCGAAGGCGGCGGTGCTGGTCGGCTCGCTCACCGCGGGGGTCCTCGGCGCCGTGCTGCTCACCTGGCGCAGCCGGGCGCATCGGGGCCGAGCGGGCGCGGGGCACCCGGCGCCCGCCGACCTGGACCGACGGCCCGCGCAGCCTCCGGTCCGGCGTGGTGCCGATCCGGTAGATTGACCGCCGCGCCGACGCCGGGGGCCGCTCGGCAGGTTCGGCAGTGCAGGAGCGGAGGAGCGCCCGTGGCGACGATGGTCGACGTCGCGCGGCTCGCGGGCGTGTCCATCAAGACGGTCTCCAACGTCCTCAACGGGTACCCCTACATCCGCGACACGACGCGCGAGAGGGTGCTCGCGGCGATCGACGAGCTCGGCTACCAGGTCAACATGACCGCGCGCAGCCTCCGGTCGGGCCGCACGGGCATGATCGGGCTCGCCGTTCCCGAGCTGGGTCAGCCGTACTTCGGCGAGCTGGCGGACGAGATCCTCGCCGCTGCCCGGCGGCAGCGCGTCCAGGTGCTCATCGAACCGACCGGGTACACGCGTGACGGCGAGCTCGCAGCGCTGCGGGAGCCGCGGCGCGGCCTGGTCGACGGCCTCCTGTTCAGCCCCGCGGTCCTCGAGCAGTCCGACGCGGGCCTCCTGGCGGAGGTGGACTACCCGCTCGTGCTCCTGGGGGAGCAGGTCTTCTCCGACCAGGTCGACCACGTCACGATGCGCAACGTCGAGGGCGCCCGCGCGGCCACGGAGCTCCTGCTGCGCCACGGCCGGCGTCGGATCGCCGTCGTCGGGATGCTGCACGCCGAGACGGCGGGCGCGGCGGCGCTGCGCTTCCGCGGCTACCGCGAGGCGCTGACCGTGCACGGGGTCGCGGTCGACGAGCGGCTGCTCGGCTGGGCCGACGACGGGTGGCACCGCGCCAACGGCGCGCGCGCGATGGCCGCCGTGCTCGACTCGGGCACCCCGGTGGACGGGGTCGTCGCGTTCAACGACGCGTTGGCCATCGGCGCCATGTTCGAGCTCCAGGTGCGCGGCCTGCGGATCCCCGCGGATGTCGCCGTCGTCGGCTTCGACGACATCGAGGACGCCCGCTACTCGATCCCGGCGCTGACCACGGTGGACCCCGGGCGCCAGGAGATCGCCGACACCGCGGTGGAGCTGCTGTGCCGGCGGGTGCGGGAGCGCGCCGAGCGCCGCGCCGAGCGGGGCGCGCCCGTGCTCCACCTGGCCGACATGCGCATCGTGGAGCGCGAGAGCACGCCGCACGGCGGCTGACGCGGCGAGCGACCGGGACCTCCCGGACCCTTGACGCGCATCGGCGCGAGACACCACGATTGCCGACATCCCCGCCTTCTACGACGTTGTAGAGGCGTTGCTCTACAACGATGAAGAGCAGGACGGGGCCCGAACGGCAGGAGGAATCGATGGAGATGACTCGTCGTGGGCCGCACGGCCCGAGGACCGCGCCCGGTGTCTTATACACATCTCCGCGCCCACCAGACGA
>JAEZAR010000278.1 GCA_023430425.1 Actinomycetes bacterium
GCCGGCGGTCGACCTGCACGGCAACCTCAGCCAGAACGCGCGCGAGCGCAACCTCGAGGCGTTCTCGACCGGTGGCGTGCGCGTGCTCGTCGCGACCGACATCGCGGCCCGCGGCATCCACGTCGACGACGTCGAGCTCGTGGTGCACGTCGACCCGCCCGCCGAGCACAAGGCGTTCCTGCACCGCTCCGGCCGCACGGCGCGCGCCGGCTCGGGCGGCGCCGTCGGGCCGACGAGGTCGACGAGCAGGGGCGTCCCCGGCCGGACGGCCTGCGGGGTCGCGGTGATCCGGGCCTGCCGGGCGAGGGCGCGCACGTCGGCGACCTGCTCCGGCAGCACGATGGTGACGACGTCGCCGCCCGACCCGGCACGCGCCGTGCGCCCGGAGCGGTGCAGGTACGCCTTGTGCTCGGCGGGCGGGTCGACGTGCACGACGAGCTCGACGTCGTCGACGTGGATGCCGCGGGCGGCGATGTCGGTGGCGACGAGCACGCGGACGGCGCCGGAGGAGAACGCTGCGAGGTTCCGCTCGCGGGCCGGCTGGCTGAGGTTGCCGTGCAGGTCCACGGCCGGGATCCCGGCGAGGGTGAGCTGCTTGGCGAGCTTCTTGGCCTGGTGCTTGGTGCGCGTGAAGAGCAGACGGCGCCCGACGCCGGACGCGAGGTGCTCGACGACCTCCCGCTTGGCCTGGGCGCCGTCCACCGTGAACAGGTGGTGGGTCATCGCCGCGACCGGCGCCCGCTCGGGGTCCACCGACTGGCGCAGCGGGTCGTGCAGGAACTCGCGCACGAGGCGGTCGACGCCGTTGTCCAGGGTCGCGGAGAAGAGCAGCCGCTGGCCGCGGGCGGGGGTCGCGGCCATGATGCGCCGGACGCCGGGCAGGAAGCCGAGGTCGGCCATGTGGTCGGCCTCGTCGAGCACGGTGATCTCCACCGCGTCGAGGGTGAGGACGCCCTGCTTCAGCAGGTCCTCCAGGCGGCCGGGGCACGCGACGAGCACGTCGACGCCGGCCCGCAGGGCCTGCTCCTGGCGGTGCTGCGAGACGCCGCCGAAGACGGTGGAGACGCGCACGCCCACGGCCGCGGCGAGGGGGGTGACCTCCGCGGCGATCTGGGTGGCGAGCTCACGGGTCGGGGCGAGGATCAGTCCGCGCGGCCGGCGCGCCGCGGCCCGGGCGCCGGTGAGGCGGGCCACCACCGGGAGCGCGAACGCCAAGGTCTTGCCGGAGCCGGTGCGGCCGCGGCCGAGCACGTCCCGCCCGGCGAGGGTGCCGGGCAGCGTGGCGGCCTGGATCGGGAAGGGCTCGGTGATTCCGCGCGCCATGAGCACGCGGACGAGGGCCTCGGGCACGCCGAGGGAGGCAAAGGAAGGCACAGGTGGGTTCGCTCTCGTGAGGTCGATGGTCGGGGCTCGCGGCGGCGTGAACGGGGCTGTTCTCGAGGATGCTGCGCCTCGGGGGCCCGCCGGTGCTCCACGACGTAGGGCGCGCAGATCGCGCGGCTCTCGGGGTCAGTATGCCCTACCGGGTATCGGCCTGTCGCGGAGTCGTCCCATGACGCTCGCCGCGCCGCGGGTCGTCGGCGCACGACGGGCGGCGTCCGGGAAGGTGTACCCGTGACCTGGCTCCTGCTGCTCGCCGGCCTCGCCCTCCTCGTGCTCGGGGGCGAGACTCTCGTGCGGGGCGCCGGCGCGCTGGCGCGCTCCTTCGGCGTCTCGCCCCTCGTCGTGGGGCTCACGGTGGTCTCCTTCGCGACGTCCGCCCCCGAGCTGGCGGTGACCCTGGGCGCCACGCTCGCGGGGAACCCGGGGCTCGCGGTGGGCAACGTGATCGGCTCGAACACCGCCAACATCCTGCTGGTCCTGGGCGTCGCGGGCGTCATCACCCCGCTCGCCGTGCGGCTCCCGGTGGTCCGGCGGGACGTCCCGGTGCTCGTCGGCATCTCCGTGCTCCTCGTCGTGCTGAGCGTGGGCGGCGTGGTCACCCGCGTCGACGGGCTCGTCCTCCTCGCCCTGCTCGTGGCCTACTCGGTCTGGGCGGTCGTCCGGAGCCGGCGCCACGGGGGGGCAGACGAGGACGACGCCGCACCCGTGCCGGGCGCCGCGCCCGGACCGCGGGTACCCCTCGCCCTCGTGCTGGTGGCGGTCGGCGTCGCCCTGCTGGTCCTGGGCGCGCGCTGGCTCGTGGACGGCGCCACCGACATCGCCGGCGCGCTCGGGATGAGCGACATGGTGATCGGGCTGACCGTGGTCGCGGTCGGGACGTCGCTGCCGGAGCTGGCGACGTCGGTCATCGCCGCGGTGCGCGGCGACGTCCAGATGGCCGTCGGGAACGCGGTGGGCAGCTGCATCTTCAACATCGGTGCGGTGATGGGCCTGACCGCCCTCATCTCCCCGACGGGCGTGCCGATCGCCGCCAGCGCGCTCCGGTTCGACCTGCCCGTCATGGTGGCGGTCGCGCTGGCCCTGCTGCCGATCGCCTTCACCGGGCTGCGGATCGCCCGCTGGGAGGCCGCGCTCTTCGTCCTGCTGTACGCCGCCTACGTGACGTACCTGCTGATGGACTCCGCGGGCCACTCGGCGCTGCCGCAGTACAGCACCGTCATGCTGGCCTTCGTCCTCCCGATCACGGCGCTGACCCTCATCGTCCTCGCGACGTACGAGCTGGGGCTGCGCCGCGGGCGGCGGGAGGCGGAACGCGGCTCGTGACCGCGAGCCGTTGCCGTGAGAGCCGTCCCGGCGACGCAACGCACCGAGGAGCGGAAGACCTCGGACGCGGGGGGCAAGCCTCGGGAGGCCGCGAGGTGATCGATGAGCCTTCGGACCAAGGCGCCGGCGCCGACCAGGGCGCCGGCCGCGGTCACCCCCCTATCGATCGCGTTGGCCGTCCACCCCCACGACAAAGCCCGCCTCCCGCGACGCGGGAAACGGGCCCTGACCAGCAGCACTTTCGGTCGGTCGGTGGAGCTGAGGGGACTCGAACCCCTGACTCCCTGAATCGGCAGACACAGACTATGCGCCTGCGGACACATCGAGCCGGCACGACCCGCCTCGAACCATCTCGCCACCTGATCAGGAACGACGCCGGAATCCGTCGACGGGACCCCTCGGCACTACCTACTGACCTCGAGCCAGTTCGAGCGGTCTCGCGGTTTATTTCCGTCCACTTTGTGTCCACTGCGACGCGATGGCACAAGCGCGCCCACACGGCGATACCCGACGGCGTCCCTGCATGCCTTGAGGGGGCATTCTGCCTACGGCCTGCGAACCGTGGGTACTAGGCGACGTCGCCGCCCGTTACCCACTCGGCCTCTCGACAGATCAAGTCGACTCCACGCCGCCTGGCGGCGAGGTCGCCCGAAAGGACTGTCGGGTCGAGGACCGCAAGCGCATCGGCACCGGTCGGCCCCTGCGCGACCATACGCTCCATCGCGACCTGCAGTCCGTTGCTCCAGGACGGCCTTCCGTCAGCTTCCAGGGCCCTAAGGACGCTCCTGGCCGTCCTGACCTTCGGCTTGAAGACCAGATGCGACGTGTCTGCGGGCAGGATCGCGTCGCCAAGACCAATGCCCCAGAAACCGCAGAATCGGAGTCGCGCTCCCTCAAAGTTGACGCCCCGCATCTCGTTCGCTGTCGCGCGCAGCCGTCTCTTGTGCGTTGCGTAGCGGCGAAACGTCACATCCTTCACCATGCCAGCGAACCGAGATCTTTCGTGCACAGAACCTTGAAAGTCAACAGCGTCGAGCCGCGCACCCGCGAAGTCGCAGTCAACATACCGTTCGTCGAGATGGAATGTCGCGCGCAGGTCGGAGCGCGAGAAGTCCACCCGATCCCAGAGCGTCGGGCGCGACCATCGACGCCGGGCCCCCGACATGTTGAACTCCTTCAGCCTGGCGTCTCGAAAGCGACATTCGCGCCACTCGCTCGCCTCCGTGTACCAATCGATCAACACGCTGTCGTCGAACACGCAATTCGTGACGACAGAGTCGACGACTTCGACGTCCGACCACCTTGAGCCACGGAAGTTGACCGATTCGACCGTCACCCCGTGTAGGCGCGCCGGCGGAAGGACCGCTTGACGCTCCTCGAGCACCGTCGCATCAAGAATCCACCGTCCATCCCCATCGCGCTCCAACCCCAGGTGCGCCAGGGATTCTCCGGACTGAAGCGCCCTGAGAACGTCGTCACCGAAGCTCATGAACGCTCCTATCTGTAGATGATTCCGGTCGCCCCCGACGAGCCATACCTTCGAACATGAGCAGGTAGGGCTGCCCGCGTCGTCACGTCGTACCACCGGCCCGTGGCACGCGAAGTGAAGTCAGCACAACGAGCTCCGCGCGCGCACACGGTGAGACGGCTGCTCAAGTACCTGCTGTTGCTCACAGCCTGACGCACCGCGTTGTCGATCCTCTCACCCCGGAACACCGCGGCCATGTGCGGCCTCGCCCGAGCAGCCAGAGCTTGTCGCTCGGTGAGCTGAACGGTTCGAGCTGCCCGCCTCGCGTGAAAGCTGAGGCGCGCGGTGATTTGGACGTGCTCGATCGCATCACGCGCTCGCACCGCGACGGTGGAGAGGCTTCGGGCCGCCCTCGTCGCGCCGGCTGCGACGCGGCCAGTGGAGACTGCGGTCGAGACCGCCCGTGCGGCGACGCGCACGACGGCGCCGGCTCCGACGAGGGCGGCGGCCGCGGTCGCCCCCATGATCAAGGCTTGGGCGGTGTTGCCCGGCGCGGCGTACGCCACCGCCGACACCCCGGCCGCGGCCGCGCCGATCGGGCCGGGGATCACCGAGGCGATCTCTCCCACCGCCGCGACCACGTTCAGGATCGACCCGAAGGAGAACGTCCCGCCCAGGTCGGTGCAGTTGACCGGGTCCGCCGAGCAGTAGTCATACGCCGACGCCGAGCCCCCGGGCACCGGGTCGGGCGACATGAACCGTCCGGTGGCCGGCTGATACAGCCGCACCCCCATCAGGACCACACCACCCAGGGCCTCCCCCGAGCGCTGGAACGCCCCGAGCCACCCATACCGGCCCGGCGAGGGCGCGCCCGAGCCGAGGTTGATCGGGACACCGAACTCATCCGCACGGAAGTACTTCAGGCCCGCCCACGTCGGTGTGGTCGTCGAGTTCGCCAGCGGCAGGGTGCCGACCACGTCCCCGTGCAGGTCCACCAGGTGGATCACCCGACCACCGGTGAGCGTGGTGGTGATCGCCAGATCCCCCTCCACTCCGGAGACGTACCGGGTCACGTCCGAGGGCAGCGTCGAGTCCTCCAGCACCCACGCCGGCTCATCAGAGTCCGTCGCGTAGTGCGACACCTTCGTGATCGACGACGCCCCCCGGCACCAGGCGCGGCAATCGCGGCGGCGCCATCGGGACCGCCGGCAGGCCCGGCCCTGGCGACTATGTGTCCACTCCCACGACAAAGCCCGCCTCCCGCAACGCGGGAAACGGGCCCTGACCTGCACTTTCGGTGGAGCTGAGGGGACTCGAACCCCTGACCCCCTGAATCGGACGACACCGACTGCGCGCCTGCCGACACATCGAGACGACACGAGCCGCCTCGGACCATCTCGCCACCTGATCAGGAACGACGCCGGAATCCGTCGGCGGTACCCCTCGACAGTACCGTCTCGTCTCGACCCATCTCGAGCCGTGTCGCGACCCTTTTCCGTCCACTTTGTGTCCACCGTGCGACCGGGGTCGTGGCAACGCCCAACCGCACAGTCGAGTTGGCGAGGCCGGACGACCTCCACCTCGTAGAGGGCTGGACTTGCGGTTTCGGTCGTATCGAACTCAGCGACGGAGGCGCTTCCCGCGGACTCGAGCGAGATCAGTTCGACTTCGCCCCGACGGTCGACAATCACCCTTGCGGCCTCCGCAACCGTCCCACGCGGGATGGTCACCAGCCCCAGTCCCTGCCCGACGGATCCGGAGGAATGCTGATCAGACCAACCGTCTGCACCGCCCGGAACTCATGCCCCAGCACCCGCTGGACGCCCGCCCAGTCCAGCGGTTCAGCAATCGGTCGCCCCTCGCCGCGTGGCGCAGGTCCTCCGGAAGCGACCCGGCGAGCTGTCGATCGGTCGCTTCTCCGACGTCGAGTCCCAGCTCGCCTCGTAGCCAGACCGCAAAGCCCGTCGCTGTTGCGCCTCAACTGAAAGAGCCTCATCGGCGTCACCGACGCGACGTGACCATCTCAGACTCCGCGCAAATCATGGATCCGCGCTAGGGAATGCGATTTCGGACTCGAAGAGCAGTTCCCAGTATGTCAGGGCGCGTCCCAGATGGTGGTACGGCGACTCTGCCTCAAGTTCCTTCTCGGTGGCCAGATGGAATCCGAGCTCGGCGAGAAGTCGTGCCAGACCGCCCTCTTGAGGCCATGTGGCAGGGCCACTCAGTAGATGATCGAAGATCCAGGCTTCACTTTCGCGGGGCGCTGCACAGTAGGCCAGTACCGCCGCCCAGGGCGCAGCCGTCGCCAAGTAGCACACGAGTCGTCCTCGCGAAGAGGTTTCAATCGTGTAGACGCACGAGACACCACTATCGGGTTCAGTCTCCACGGAGACGACGCCAAAACGCGCCAGATCCGCCAGAAGCCAATCGAACGCGCCGCCCTGCGCCGCCCTCAAGGGCTGCGCCCAGGACCATCTACTTGGATGTCCAGGTGGCCCGAGAGAATGGAGAAGAAACGAGTCGAGGACTCCTAACGACTTGGGTCTAGCTTGGCCATGCATGCCAACCACGACTCCCCATTTGAACCGTGACGCGCGTGAGTCTCTGTCCCGTGCTCGACCACCCCACTGTCACGCCAGCGTTCCAGACGTACCGCTGCCCACCGCGAACCACGCTCGGTGTGGCGCGCGCCATCGCCAAGGCCGCGGCCCGTCCCGCAATCGCCCTCGATGCGAAGTATGAGCGAGGCCTCCCCGCTGCGGACTCCGCCGCGTACTCCGCCGTCCCGCGGATGTGCCGGTTGAGCGAACCCGGGTTCGCTCCTGGGCAGTTGTGGACGAGTGCGTCGAGGCTACCGTCCGCTGAGGCAATGTAGTAGGTGTGGGTGCCTGCGACGGACAGGTTGTAGACGGTCTGGCCGGACAGCCAGCCGCGGTCGTGCATGGCCTGGACGACCAGGATGCCGCCGGTAGACCCGACGAGCTGGTCGCCAGCAGTGAGCTCCCCGGCCGGTGTCCAGCCCTTGCCGTCGACCCAGATCGGGTGGTTCGCGGTCGCAGTCCACGTTCCGGCGTCCGTGACGACGTCAACCAGGTGCTTGTCCCCCGACCCGACGATCGGGGTGATCACCGGCTGCGCCGTCGTCTCCCCCGTCAGCGGGTCGGTGGTAAGGACCAGGTCCCCCGTCTGCAGGGTCTCGATCGGTGCGAGCGTCCCGTCGGCCAGGACCACCAGCGTGCCGGGAACGAAGCTGTTGGGCAGCGGGCAAGACGCTCCGCGGCTGCGACGCGACGTCGAGGCCACCCGCGAGATCGCCGCCCTCGCCCGTGACACGGCGCTGGACCCGGCGCGGGCGATCCGTGGTGCGGCGCGGGCGGCCTGGCCGGCCGCCCGGGC
>JAEZAR010000291.1 GCA_023430425.1 Actinomycetes bacterium
GCGTCGGCGTGCGGTACCTCGCCGGCGCCGACCCGATGACCGCCGCGACGTCGGGCGCCGGGCTGGACGTCCTGCGCCGGGTCGCGGCGGCCGGGCTCGCCTGGGACGTCGTGCCGGTGACCGCCGAGCAGCGGGCCGCCGTCGTGCGGGCGGCGCGCGCCGTCCCGGGGCTCCGCGTCGTCGTGGACCACCTCGCCGCTCCTGCCGTGGATGAGGACGGCGACGCCGCCTGGACGGCCGCCCTCGCCCAGCTCGCCGCGTGCCCCGACGTCGCGGTCAAGCTCTCGGTCGGCGTCGCGGTCCTCGTGCGGTGGCCGGAGTGGGGGACGCCCCGCCTGCGCGACTGGGTGCGCAGGGCGCTGGACGCGTTCGGCCCCGAGCGCGCGATGGCCGCGAGCAACTGGCCGGTCGTGCTGCTGCGCGCCACCTACGCGCGGGCCTGGGGCGACGTGCGCGCCGCGGTGGAGTCCGAGCTGGGCCCGGACCAGGGCGCCGCGGTCCTCGGCGGCACCGCCTCGACCTGGTACGGCCTGGAGGTGGGGGACGGTGCCTGAGCGGACGGAGGCGACGGAGGGGGCCGGGCGGTCGGCGGGGGTCGAGCAGGCCGGTCGGGGCGACCGGCTCCGCGTGGGCCTGGTCGGCACGGGCTGGGTGGCCCACCAGCACGTCAACGGCATCCGGGCGGTGGCGGACGACCTCGTAGAGGTGACCGCCGCGTGCGACCCGCGGCGGGTGGTCCTCGACGAGTTCTGCGACACCCACCGGATCGCGGCGCGCTTCGACTCGGCCGATGCGCTCGTGCGGTCCGGGGAGGTCGACGTCGTGGCGCTCCTCACGCCGCCCGCCGTGCGCGACGAGGTGATCGACCCGGCGCTGGAGCGCGGCCTGCACCTGCTGGTCGAGAAGCCCTTCGCGGTGTCGGGCGCCCGGGCGGTGCGGTACGTGCGTGCGGCAGAGGACGCGGGCGTGGTGCTCGCCGTCGGGCAGAACTTCCGGTGGTTCCCCGAGCAGGTGTGGCTGCACGAGCGCACCGGGGCGCCCGACGCCGGGGAGCCCACCTACCTCGAGGCACGCTCGTTCCAGGACCGGCGCCAGGCCCCCGGCCAGTGGCGGGCGGACGAGTCGCGGCTCGAGATGGCGATCTTCAGCGTCCATCTCATCGACCGGCTCCAGTGGCACGCGCGCCGGGCACCCGTGTCCGTGAGCGCACTGACCCGGCGGGCGCCCGGCTCCGACCTGCCGGGCGAGCAGCTGACCTCCCTGCTCGTGGCGTTCGAGGGCGACCTGGTCGGTCACCTGACGTCCACGTGGCTCGCGCGCGCGCTGCCGGGCCAGGACCTGCGCGTCGACACCTCGGCCGGGTCGGCCGTCGCCGCGCGCGTCCAGCCGATGGCGGGGGAGGCCGTGGGGCGCGCCGACCTCGGCGAGGGACCGGAGGAGGTCCGGTTCCCCGACGACGGCCCGGTCACGCATGCGGTCGCGAGCTACGGGGCGAGCATGCGCGAGCTGGCGGAGGCGGTCCGGGCGGGCCGGGCACCGGCCCACAGCGGCCGCGACAACCTCGCGACCATGGGGATCATGGAGGCGGCGTACCTCTCCGCCGCCCGCGGCGGGGACGCCGTGACGGTGGACGAGGCGCTGGCCCACGATGGCTGAGCCGGGCGGCCCGGAGGGCGCGCAGGACGAGGGCGGGCCGCCCGTGCGGACCGTCCTGGTCGGGCTCGGCAACAGCGGGCGCTACTACCACCTGCCCCACCTCCTCGCGGACCCGCGGTTCGACCTGCGGGCGGTCGCCGCGGCCTCCCCGGCGTCGCTCGCCACCGCGGACCTGCCGCCCGACGTCGACCGCGTGGTCGGCTGGGAGGCGGCGGTGGCCCGCGACGACGTCGAGCTCGTGGTCCTCGCCCTGCCCCACCACCTGCACCACCCCGCCGCGCGCGCGGCGCTCGGGGCCGGGCACCACGTGCTGGTGGAGAAGCCGATGACGGTCACGACGGCGGAGGCCGACGACCTGCTGGCGGCCGCCCGGGAGCGGGGGCTCGTGCTGGCCGTGCACCAGCAGCGGCACTGGGAGGAGGACGTGCGGCGCCTCGCGGGCGTGGTGCGGTCCGGCGCGCTCGGCGACGTGTGGGCGGTCGAGGCGTTCCGCGGCCACCAGGGTCCCTACGTCACGCACGGCGCGGCGGCGCCCCACGCGGGGGACCGGCCGGTGCGCTGGGTCACCGAGCGCGGGTCGGGCGGCGGGGTGGCCCGGCTCATCGCGCCCCACCCGGTCGAGCACGTCCTCGACCTCGTCGGGTCCGCGGTGGTCGCGGTGACCGGTCGCCGGCACGTCGCGGACGGCGAGGAGGTCGAGGACTGGCTCGCCCTCGACCTCGCGTTCGAGGGCGGGGCCCACGGGCGCGTCGAGGTGGCCCGCCGGCTCGGGGCGGGCCTGCCCCGGTTCGTCGTCCGCGGGAGCGCGGGGACCGCGACGGCCACCGACGGCACCCGCATCGACGTCCGGCTCCACGACGGAGGGGCCACGACGCTCGACGGGCTGGCACCGCCCGGCACGCTCGGCGCCGAGGTCTACGACGACGTCCACGCGGCCGTCCGCACCGGGCGCGAGCTCCGGGTGTCCGCCGGTCGGGCCCGTGAGGTCGTCGCCGTCCTCGAGGCGGCGGAGGAGTCCGCGGCGCGCGGTTCCGTGCCCGTCCGCCTCGGGCCGCAGGGCTGACGCCGCACCTGTCTCTTATACACATCTCCGAGCCCAAG
>JAEZAR010000397.1 GCA_023430425.1 Actinomycetes bacterium
GCAGTGTCCGCCGTGGCCGGCCGGCGCCGGGGGCGACGGCGCGTGCGGTCGGTCGGCGGGGCGCCCGCGGCGCCCCCGGTGGTCTGGAGGCTCATGAGCTCAGTCCGCTCTTCTTGCGGGTCACGAACAGGAACACGTACGAGAAGGCGAACACCACGACGCCGAGGGCGAACGAGATCGTCGAGGCGTAGTTGAACTGCTGGTAGGAGAACGCCAGCCCGTGCGCGTACATGTTCGGCGTGTAGTGGACCGGGATGGCTCCCGAGGCGACGTTGCGCAGGATGTGCGGCTCGGTGAAGAACTGCAGGGTGCCGATGAGGGCGAACACCACGACCATGACGAGCGCGGCGGAGATCATCGGCACCTTGATCCGCAGGGCGATCTGGCGCCCGCTCGCGCCGTCGATGCGGGCGGCCTCGTAGACCGACGGGTCGATGCCCCGCAGCGCGGCGTAGATGATGATCATGTAGTAGCCCGACCACTGCCACGTCACGATGTTGACGAGGCTCCCGAACACCGTCCCCGGGGCCAGGAAGTTCGGCGCGGTCGCCCCGAAGAGGCCGAACAGGTCGGTCGCCGGGCCGAACCGCGGGCTGTACAGGAAGCCCCACATCAGGGCGCCGATCATCGCGGGCACGGCGTACGGGATGAAGATCACCAGGCGCGAGAACCGCGAGAGCCGGGTGACCAGCGTGTCCAGCACGAGCGCCGCCGCGAGCGCGACGCCGAGCTGGATCGGCACCATGACGGCGACGAACGTGCCGACCCGCCCGAGACCGCGCAGGAAGAGCGGGTCGGTGAACGCGCGCTGGTAGTTGACGAGCCCGGTGAACGACTCGCCGGCGACCAGGGTGCTGGTGTGCAGGCTCATCCAGAACGCGTACCCGAGCGGCGCGACGAGCAGCACGAGGAAGATGAGCGCGAACGGGGCGAGGAAGAGCCACCCCCACCGCTGCCGGTTCTTCTCGATGCGGCCCGCCCGCCGGTGGTGCGCCTTGCCGGTGGCGGCCCGGGACGTCCCGGCCACGGCCTCCGACGTCGTCGTCGTGGTCACGACCACCTCCATCCTTCCGGGGACGGGGGCGGGGACGTCCGGGCCGGGCACCCGCCCGGCCCGGACGTCATCCCGACCTCACTCGATGACGGTGAACCCCTGCGCCTGCGCGTAGGAGCGGACCTCCTGCTCGAGCGCGGCCAGGGCGCCGGCGGCGTCGACGTTGCCCTCGATCAGGGCGGTGAGCTGCTGGGTGCCCTGGTCGTAGACGTAGGTCAGGAAGGGCGGCGTCGCGAAGCCCTCGTACCCGGCAGCGGCCTCGAGGAAGACGTCCCGGTTGATCTGCTGCCCGTCGAAGAACGGGTACTCGAGGTCGGCGAAGTAGTCCGACTCGAGGATCGGGCGCCAGAGCGGGAACAGCGCGGCCTCCTCGATGCCGATCCGCCACGCCTCCTCGGTGCCGAAGATCTCCATCGCGACCCGGGCTGCGAGCTCGGGGTCGTCGGCCTGCTCGGAGACGGCGAAGGTCGAGCCGCCGATGTTCGTCGCGCGCGGCTCCTCGCCCGCCCACTGCGGCAGCGGGTAGGCGCGCCACACGGCATCGGCGTCGGCGTCGGACAGGCCGGCGAGGTAGCCCGGCCCCCAGGCGGCCGCGACGTACGACGCGTACGTGCCGTCGACGAGGCTGGCGTTGTAGTCGGCCGTGAAGGCCTCGTCGGTCGCGACGAGGTCGCGGTCCACGAGGTCCTCCCAGAAGGAGAGCACCTCGACGGCCTCGGGCGTGTCGATGTCGATGCGGATGTCCGTGCTGGCGGAGTCGTACTCGAAGGGCTGCCAGCCCTTCTGCGCCGCCATCGCCTGCACGAAGGCCCACCAGTTCGGCGGGAAGTTCGCGATGACGCCGTCGAACCCGGCGTCCTTGAGCGCCTGCGCGGCCTCGGCGAACTCCTCCCACGTCGTCGGGACGGCGACGCCGTACTCGTCGAAGATGTCCTGGCGGACCAGGAAGCCCATGGGGCCGCCGTCGACCGGGATCGCGTAGACCGCGTCTCCCTCGGTCACGTCGGACCAGGCGCCCTCCGTGTAGTCGCCCGCGAGCTCACCGGCGCCGTACGGGGCGAGGTCGACGAGCGCGTCGCGGATCGTGTACTGACCGAGGAACTCGGCCTCGATCATCATGACGTCCGGGGCGCCGGAGCCGGCCTCGAGGGTGGTGCTGAAGGCCTGGTAGGCGTCGCCGCCCTGGCCCGCGTTGGTCCAGCAGACCTGGACGTCGTCGTTGGCCTCGTTGAAGACGTCGACGACCGCCTCCATGGCGGGGTACCAGGCCCAGACGGTCACCTGGGGCGCGTCGGCCACCCTGATGGTGTTGGTGCACGAGCCGGACGCGGTGCCTCCGCCGCCGTCGCCGCCGTCGCCCTCGCCGTCACCGTCGCCCCCGCCGCTGCTGCAGGCGGCGAGCACTGTCGCCGCAGCCAGGAAGCCTGCGACGGCGGCGGTGCGCCGGCGGGCCCTTCGCGTCATCTGCATCCGAATCCTCCTCGATCCGACCCCGCGCGCGTCGCCCGCGGTGGCTACAACGATGTAGGGAGTCTTCATCGATGAAGAACCGCCGTCAAGAGTTCACCCGCTCCGTCACCCAGTTGTGACCTACGTCCCTGGCGCGACGGCGCGCGGCACGCTCGGCAGCGCCCGGGCCCGGCGCCCCGGGGCCGGCGCCCGGGGGCTGTCCGGGT
>JAEZAR010000374.1 GCA_023430425.1 Actinomycetes bacterium
GGCTGCGGCCGGGGCGGTGGCCCGGAGGGTCGCCAGGCCCGCGGGCGTCAGCCAAACGACGTTGCGCCGCCGGTCCGCCGCGGCCCGCGCACGGGCGACCAGCCCGCGCGCCTCCAGCCTGCCGACCAGACCCGCGACCGTCGAGCGGTCCAGGTCGAGCTCGTCGCAGAGCTCGCGCTGACTCGCCTCACCCAGGCGGTGCAGGACGTTGAGGACGCCGAACTGCACGTTCGTCAGCGACGCCCCGACCTCCTGCGCCCAGACGGCCAGGTGCGCCTGCTGGGTGCGCCGAACGAGGAAGCCGGTGTGCCGGGCCAGGTCGATGGGCACCGTCGTCCCGGCGCCACCGGGTGGGTCGATGGGCGCCGTCGCGATGTCGCGTGGGTCGTCGTCCGCCATCACGGTCCCATCCTGGCGGGCCGCAGGCGGCGACGGTGACGCCACCACCTAGAGCCAGCGGGGAGGAGGCGGCACCGGCGCACCGGTGGCCGTGGTGACGCCGTGGCTCCCCCGGCCGGTCGCCCACTGCGCGAGGTCGGCCGCGCGCCCGCGCAGGCGCACCGCGTCCCGGACCGCCACGGGCGCACCCGCAGGCCGGTCGGCGGGCTCGAGGACCACGGGCGGCACGTCCGCGAGCCCGCGACGGCGCCACGCCGCCAGGACGTCGCGCAGCAGGGCGTCGACCAGCTCCGGCGGGAACTGGCGGAACGAGCAGCCGGCGTCGAGGTCGACGGCGTGCACCCACACCTCCCGCGTGCGCATCCACACGGTCTCGCGGGCGGGCACCTCCCGGCCGAGCGCCGTGCGGACCGTGGCGTCCCACGCCTCGGGTGCCAGGTCGCGCCACTCGACGTCCAGGTGCACCGCGGCGTGCGCGGAGAGGTTGCGCAGGGCGCGGGCGGGCAGGGTGGCCGCGAGCTCGATCTCGGCGTCCCGCTCGGCCGGGCTCGCGTACATCGGGGTCTCGACGCCCGTCGCCGCCCACTCCGTCAGCCGCGTCAGGGCCCGCGCGTTCAGGCCGACGTGCGCGACGACGTGCCGGCGGCTCCATCCGGGCAGCAGCGACGGCGCGTCGAGCTCGTCGGTGCGCAGCTCGTTCAGCGCCCGCGAGAAGTAGGCCTGGCCGCGACGCGCGAGGAGCAGCGCGGCGCGCAGCGCCGGGTCGGTGGTCCGGTCGGTCCGGGCTGGCACGTCAGCCCTCCGCCACGACGTCGTTGCGCAGCCCCCCGAGCCCCGCCACCTCCGTCGTGAGCACCTGCCCGGGGCGCAGGTACCGCGGCGGGCGGCGGGCGTGCCCGACGCCGCCGGGCGTGCCCGTCGCGATGACGTCGCCCGGCTGCAGGGTCACGATCCAGGAGACGTAGGAGACCAGCTCGGCGGGCCCGAAGACGAGGTCGGCCACGTCCGCGCGCTGCACCTCCTCGCCGTCGACCGCGGTGCGCAGCTCCCCGCGCAGCGGCCGGCCCGGCTCCGCGAGCGTCAGCCACGGCCCGAACGGGGTGGTCGCCTCGAAGGTCTTGCCCTGCAGCCACTGCGGGGTGCGGTACTGGTGCTCGCGCATCGTGACGTCGTTGAGCACCGCGTAGCCCGCGATCGCCTCGGCGGCGGCCGGGACGTCGAGCCGCCGGGCCCGCGTCCCGACGACGACCGCCAGCTCGCCCTCCCAGTCCACCGCGTCGGCCGCGTGCGCGGGCAGGGCGATCGGGTCGTACGGCCCGACCAGCGCCTCGCCGAACTTTGCGAAGAGCGTCGGGTGCGCGGGCAGGTCGCGGCCCATCTCGAGGATGTGCGCGCGGTAGTTGAGCCCGACGCACACGATCTTCGACGGCCGCGGGACGGGCGGTGCCCACGCCGTCGGCGTCAGCGCGGCGAGCGCGTGCCGCGGACCGTCGGCCGCGCGCACCACGTCCCGCCAGGCGGGGTCGGCGAGCAGCGCCCCGACGTCGGGGTGGCCGGTCTCGACCGCCTCGTGCCCATCGACCCGGACCGCGACGGTGCCGCCGGGCACCCGCAGGGTGCCGAGGCGGGCTCCCGTCACGGCAGGTCCTCGTTGCGCCGGCCGGGCACGTAGGTGCGAGTGAAGTGCAGCCGGTCGATGATCGGCCCGTCGGTGAACCGGAACAGGTCGAACTGCGTGTCGGCGTGCAGCGACCAGGGGACCCAGCTCGGCACCGCGAAGAGGTCGCCGGTCGTCACCCGGTGCTCGGTGCCGCCGAGGACGACGGTGCCCTCGCCCTCGAACACCTGCCACACGGCCGACCCGACCTCGTGCCGCGCGGGGGTCTCGGCGCCGGCCCGCAGCCGGTGGAACTCGCAGCGCAGCGTGGGCATCACGTCGCCGCCGGTGGTCGGGTTGACGTAGCGGATCGCCGCGTGGCCCTGCTCGACCGTGGCGGGCTGCCCCTCGTCCTCGAGGCGGAGCTGCTCGGTGAGAGCCCGGTCGGTGTGCTCCCACCGGTAGGCCGCGAGCGGCGAGCTCGTCCGGTCCTCGAGCCCGGACAGCGGTCGCAGACCGGGGTGCGCCCACAGCCGCTCGGACCGCGACACGTCCGGCGACGCCTCGTCGGTCACCCGCTCGGAGCCGAACTCGAAGAAGCCGACGTCCGTGTAGAAGGAGAACGGCACGTCCAGGCCGTCGATCCAGGCCATCGGCTGGTCCGTGTCGTTGTGGTGGCCGTGGTAGTTCCACCCCGGCGTCAGCAGGAGGTCTCCCCGGCGCATCGCGACCGGGTCCCCGTTGACGACCGTCCACACGCCCTCGCCCTCGACGACGAACCGGAAGGCGTTCTGGCTGTGCCGGTGCTCGGGCGCGGTCTCGTGCCCGCCGAGGTACTGGATCGCGCACCACAGCGTCGGCGTGGCGTACGCCGTGCCGGGCAGGCCCGGGTTCGCCAGGCCGATCGCCCGACGCTCGCCCCCCCGGCCGACGGGGACGAGGTCGCCGGACCGCCGGGCGAGGTCGTAGAGGGTGTCCCACCGCCAGACGTGGGGCCGCGCCCGCGGCTGCGGGGTGAAGGGCATGAGGTCGTCCCGCTGCGTCCACAGCGGGGAGAGGCTGGCGGCGTCGAAGTCGGCGTACAGCTGCTGCAGCTCGGGGGTGTCGGCCGTGCCGTCCATCTGCTCCACGGTGCCTCCTCGAGGGCGCCGGTGCCATTTCGTTGGTATACCAACGATACGACGGCAGGACGCCGTGCGGAACCCCCGCGACGCCCTCGGCGTCAGAACCCCAGCACCCGCCGCAGGTTGCGCACCGCCTCGCGGCCCGCCCGGTTGGCGCCGACGGTGCTGGCGCTCGGCCCGTACCCGACGAGCTGGACCCGCGGGTCCGCGAGCACCTCGGTGCCGTCCACGGCGATCCCGCCACCGGGCCGGCGCAGGCGCAGGGGCGCGAGGTGGTCGATCGCGGGCCGGTAGCCGGTGGCCCACAGGATCACGTCGACGGCCAGGCGGGGAGGGGCGGGCGGGACGTCCTTCGCATCCCACTCGACGCCGTCGGCGACCACGCGGGCGAACAGCGGGAGCCGGTCGAGCACGCCCGCGTCCATCGCCCGCCGGTAGGCGGGCGTGAGCGGCAGGCCCGTGGCCGCGACGACGCTGCCGGGCGGCAGCCCCGCACGGGTCCGCTCGGCGACACGGGCGACCGCGGCCCGGCGGGCCTCGGAGTCGAAGTCCGCGTCCCCCCAGACGGGCGGGCGCCGCGTCACCCACGTCGTCGCCGCGGCGACCGGTGCGATCTCGACGAGCAGCTGGACCGCCGACGCGCCGCCGCCGACGACGACCACGCGCTCCCCGGCGAGCTCGTCGGCGGAGCGGTAGTCGCGGCTGTGCAGCTGACGGCCGCCGAACGACCACTGCCCGGGGTAGCTGGGCCAGAAGGGACGGCCCCACGTCCCGGTCGCGCTGACCACGCCGCGGGCGAGCCAGGTGCCTGCGTCGGTGTCGACGGCGAGGCGCTCCTCCGCGGGGTCGGCCTCGGCGGGTGACGGGTGCCGGACGGCACGCACCCGTACCGGACGCCGCACCGGCAGGTCGAAGTGCCGCTCGTACGCCGCGAAGTAGCGGGACACCACGGCGGACGCGGGCTCCTCCGGGTCCACGAGGGGCAACGGCATCCCCGGCAGCTCGTGGACGCCGTGGGCCTGGCGCAGGGTCAGGGAGTCCCAGCGGTGCTGCCACGCGCCGCCGGGTCCCGGCGCGTCGTCGAGCACGACGAACGAGGCCTGGCCCACCCGGCGCAGGTGGTACGCCGCCGACAGGCCGGCCTGGCCGGCGCCGATCACCACCACGTCGACGCGCACACGTCCTCCTCGGTCGGCCTCGCGGGACCCCCGAGGCAGCATCGGCGCACCGGGCACCCGGCTCAACCGCGGCGGCGGGTGAGGTCCTCCCCGTGGTGGGATGGGCGGGTGCCCCCCGTCCCCCCCGTCCCGGCCGCAGCGCCGACCCCGCCCGGGGTCCGGGTCCTGCCGGGGCCGCCGGACCCGGCCACCGCGGACGCGG
>JAEZAR010000381.1 GCA_023430425.1 Actinomycetes bacterium
CTGACACGTCAGTGATCGGGTGGCGCGCGGCGCGGGTCGCGCGCGTCGGGTGGCGCGCGGGCGCGTCGGACGGTGCTGCTTGACTGCCCTGGTGACGCCGCACGACATCGCCCTGCTGCGCCTGACGGCCCAGCGCCTGGTGGGGCCCCGGCTCGCGTCCCCGCGCGACGTCGTCGGGCACCTCCTCGCACTGCAGGCGCAGGACGAGCCCGGGGCGCTGCTGTCCGTCGCGCTGCGGTGCGGGGCGACCCGGGATGCGGTGCGGGCGGCCTTCGACGCGGGCGACCTCGCGCGGACGTGGCCGATGCGCGGCACCCTGCACACCGTCCTCGCCGAGGACCTGCCGTGGCTGGTCGAGCTCCTCACCCCCCGGCCCCGCGCCGCGGCCGCCAAGCGCCGCGGTCAGCTCGGGCTGGCCGAGGACGACGTCGACCGGGCGAGGACCCTCGCGGAGAGCGCGCTCGCCGGCGGGGGCCTTCCGCGGGCCGGGCTCATGGACGCGTGGGAGTCGGCCGGGCTCCCGACGTCGGGCGGCCGGGGCTACCACCTGCTCGCCGAGCTCGCGCAGCGCGGGGTCGTCTGCCTCGGGCCGTACGCGGGCGGGGAGCAGCGGTGCGTCCTCGTGGCGGAGCACGTCGCCCGCCCGCGCCGGCCCGGGCGCGACGAGGCGCTGGCCGAGGTGGCGCTGCGGTACTTCCGCGGGCACGGGCCCGCGACGCTCCCGGACCTGGTGCGGTGGACCGGTGTGACAGTGGCCGACGCGCGGGCCGCGCTCGCGGCCGTGCGGCACGACCTCGCGGCGGTGACCGTGGACGGCGTCGAGCACCTGCTGGCGCCGGAGACGCTCGAGGCCCACGCCGAGGCGCGGGCCGACGTCGACGACGGCGTGCTCCTCCTGCCCGGCTTCGACGAGCTCGTGCTGGGTTACGCCGACCGGACCGCGACCCTGGCCGCCGAGCACGCCGACCGGGTGGTCCCCGGCGGCAACGGGGTCTTCCGGCCGACCGTCGTCGTCGGCGGGCGGGCGGTGGCGACGTGGCGGACGGTCGGGTCGGGCGCGCGTCGGCGGCTCGAGCTGGAGCCGTTCGGCCGGGCCCTGCCCGCGCGCGTCGCCCGCGCCGCGGAGCGGGCCTGGGCGGAGCTGCCCTGAGCCCGGGGACGCTCCCGGTGCTCGGTCCACCCGCCCCGTGCAGGGGCGTGCCGGCCACGGCGTCCCCCTCGCGGCGGTCCGCCGCCGTCCTGGCGACACCGGGATGCCGAGGCGCCGGGACGCCGGTCACATCCCGACGAGCAGCTGCACCAGCAGGATCTTGGTGATGATGCCGAGCGCGAAGAGGGTCGCGTACCCGGCCTCCACGCGCTCGTCGGTGACCCGCGAGGCCGCGTAGGCGAGGATCGCCGGCTGCCCGAGGAGCCCCGACAGGGCGCCGGCCGCGCGGGGGGCGCTGGTGCCGACGATCCGCGCACCGACCAGGAGCAGCGCCGCCGCGACCGCCACCGCGGCCACGCCCACACCGACGACCCGCGCGCCCGTCGACGTGAACGCCTCCGCCGCGAAGGCCTGCCCGGAGGCGAGCCCCACCGCCGCGAGGAAGAACAGCAGCCCGAGCTGCCGGATCGTGAGGTTGGCCGCGCGCGGCAGCCCCCACACGAGGGGTCCCGTGCGCTCGATGCGGCCGAGCACCATCCCGACCAGCAGCGGCCCGGCCGCCGATCCCAGGGCGAAGGACGCCTCGCCGCCGAGCGGGATCGTCACGAGCCCCAGGAGCAGCCCGAGCGCCATCCCGATGCCGGCGGAGAGGGCGTCGATCTCCGACACCCGACGCTCGGAGTCGCCGAGGAACGCCGACACGGCCGCCAGCTCCTCGCGCGGCACGACGGCGAGCACCCGGTCGCCGAGCTCCAGGGTCAGGTCGTCGCGGGCGAGCAGGTCGAGGTCACCGCGCCGCACGCGTGTGATGACCCCGCCGAAGCGTCCCGGGATGTCGAGCTCCGCGACGGTGCGGCCCGCGACGCGCCGGTCCGACACGACGAACCGCTGGTTGTCGACCGCGCTGCGGTCGTCCGCTAGGTGCTCGGCGAGCTGACGCCCCAGGTGCGCGACGGCGTCGGCCACGGCCGCCTCGGGTCCGACGACCACGACGCGGTCCCCCGGACGCAGCCGCTCGTCGGGCCGGACCACACGGGTCCGGTCGTCGCGGGCGAGGTAGGACATCCGCACCTCGTTCGCCGCGAAGCCCGGCACCGCGGCGATCGACGTCTCCCGCTCGACCTGCGCGGTCACCGCGACGAGCCCCACCCCCGCCGCCGGCTCCGGGTCCCGCGAGCCCGGCCATCGCCGTCCCACGACCAGCGCCACGGCGAGGATCGCGACGGTCACCCCGAACGGGTACGTGAGCGCGTAGCCGACCGCCGGCTCCGACGAGCCGGCCGCCGCGGAGGCGGCGGCGAGCGCCGGCGTCGACGTCATCGCCCCCGAGAAGGTGCCCGCCGTCAGCGGCCCGGACAGCCCGACCAGGGCGCCGAGCAGCCCGGCCACACCCGCCGTCGCGACCAGGACCAGGACGGTGACCGACATCAGCGGGAGCTGTCGCCGCAGGTCGCGGAAGAACGTGCTCCCGGCCGCGAGCCCGACGGTGTAGACGAACAGCGCGAGCCCGAGGGTCTGCACGAGCGCGAGGCCCTCGCCGAGGCGAGGGTCGAGGGCGCCGACCGCCAAGCCCACGAACAGGGCCCCGGCGGCGCCGAACCGGACCGGGCCGAAGGGCACGGCACCGATCGCCGTGCCGAGCCCGACCACGACGAAGATCGTCAGCAGCGGGGAGGCCGCGAGCACATCGAGCACCGGGTCCACGTCAGCGCTCCGCCTCGTCCACGGGACGACGCTAGCGAGCCACGGGCACCGGGCGCGCCCCGAGCCCTCCCGTCCGCCGACGCCGACCGGGTCGCGCCGTCCCCGCGCCGACCAGGCACGGTCCCGGCGGGGACAAAGGTCCGCTGCCGAGGCCACGACGTGCTGCCTAGCGTGGTGATCAAGGAACCGACTCGTCGAGGAGGGGTCATGCGCACCGTCGTCGTCACCGGGTCTGCCTCCGGCATCGGACAGGCCCTCGCCGAGCTCCTCGGGTCCCGAGGAGACCGCGTCGTCGGCGTGGACCTCCACGACGCCGACGTCACCGTCGACCTCACCTCCCCGGACGGCCGGTCCGACCTCGTCGCCCGCGTCCGCGACCTCACCGACGGTGCCGTCGACGCCGTGGTCGCCAACGCCGGCCTCGCGACCGCGACCCCCGCCACCGTCGCCGTGAACTACTTCGGCGCGATCGCGACGCTCGAGGGGCTGCGGCCGCTCCTGGCCGGCTCGACCGCCCCACGGGCCGCGGTGACGGTCTCGATGGCGAGCCTCCTGCCGACCGACGCGGACCTCGTCGAGGCGATGCTGGCCGGTGACGAGGCGCGCGCGCTCGCCCGGGCGGACGCGATCGCCGGTACTGAGGCCGCCGGCCGCATCTACGCGAGCAGCAAGGCCGCGCTCTGCCGCTGGGTCCGCCGCACCGCGGCGTCCCCCGCCTGGGCCGGCGCGGGCATCCCGCTCAACGCGGTCGGACCGGGCATCGTCGCGACCCCGATGACGGCCGACCTCCTGGCCACGCCGGAGCAGCGCGAGGCGATGGCCTCCGTCGTGCCGATGCCCCTCAACGGGTACATGGGCCCGGAGGCGCCGGCGGAGCTGCTCGCGTGGCTGGTCAGCCCGGTGAACACCCACCTGTGCGGTCAGGTCGTGTTCATCGACGGCGGCAGCGACGTGGTGATCCGCGGCGACAGCACCTGGTGACGCCGGGCGGCCGCGCCCGTCCGGAGCCCGTACTTGCGCGTGGGCCCAGTCGAGATATAACGTGAGTTCCCGTCGCGATATATCTCGTCTCGCACCGGAGAGCCCCGTGGTCCCCACCGCCCAGCCCGCAGCCCCCGCCCTGCCCACGGTGACCGAGGACTGGGCGTTCCGCGTCCAGGACGTCACCAAGGTCTACAAGGGCGGCGTCCGCGCGAACGACGGCCTGAGCCTGCGCATCGAGCCGGGCGAGGTCTACGGCCTCCTCGGCCCCAACGGCGCCGGGAAGTCCACGCTGGTCAAGCAGGTCATCGGCCTGCTGGCGCCGACGTCGGGCACCCTGGCCATCGGCCCGCACGACCTGGTGGCGCACCCGGAGGTCGCCCGGCAGCTGTGCTCGTACCTGCCCCAGGCGCAGATGCCCATCGACGCGTTCAAGGTCACGGAGGCCATCGAGCTGACCGGCCGGATCCGCGGCGGCGAGCGGGCCGCCGTCCGTCGTCGCACCGCCGAGCTCGTCGACGCCCTCGACATCGGCGAGTGGCGCTCCGCCCTGGGCGTCAAGCTCTCCGGCGGGGTCAAGCGCCTCGTCGGCTTCGCGATGGCCACCGTCGTCCCGGGGCGGCTGGTCATCCTCGACGAGCCGACCAACGACGTCGACCCCCTCCGCCGCCGCCTGCTGTGGCGGCAGGTGCGGGCGATGAGCGACCTCGGCTGCGCGGTCCTGCTCGTCACCCACAACGTGCTCGAGGCCGAGAAGGCCGTGGACCGCCTCGCCGTCGTCATGGACGGCCGCATCGTCGCCGAGGGCACCCCCAGCTCGCTCAAGGCGGAGGACCGCGGCCGGATGCGACTGCAGCTCATGCTCGCCCCGGGTACGACGACGCCGGAGGCCCCCGCCTGGTACCGCTCGCCGGTGCGGGCGGGCAACAACCTCGTCGGCACCGTGGCTGAGGCGGAGGCGCGCACGGGCATCGCCTGGGCGCAGGGCCTGGTCGACGAGGGGTCGGCCGAGGAGTACGCCCTGGCCGCATCCACCCTGGAGGACGTCTACGTGCGCCTCACGGGTCACACGTCGGCGCAGGCCGACGACCCGGCAGCGGGCGCGGAGGCCTGACGTGACGACCGCCCCCACCACGGCGGAGGTCCCGGCGTCGTCCGGCATCGCACCGATGACGCTGCGCTCCGGGTCCGCGCACTGGCTGACCGGCTACCGCACGATGCTGCGCTGGCACCTGACGAGCATGCGGATCTGGCTCTTCCTCCTCGTCATGGTCCAGGTCCTCGTCGGCGTCGGCTACGTCCTCGGCGTCGGGCTCTTCTTCGACGAGGTGCCGCCGGTCATGGCCGCCTACGTCTCGACGGGCGCGCCGGTCTTCAACCTCGTGCTCCTCGGGATGCTCCTGGGCCCGCAGCTCGTCGCCGACATGAAGAGCAGCGGCGGCTACGACTTCCTCCAGTCGCTGCCCGTCCCGACGACGGCGTCCGCCGCGGCCTGGTACACGGTCACCCTCCTCGGCGGGGCGCCCCCGGTTGTCGTCACCCTGCTGGTGTCACGCCTGCGCTACCCGGACCTCGAGCTCGCCGTGAGCCCCGCCGTCGTGCCGGCCGTGCTCCTCACGGTCTTCGGGGGCACGATGCTCGGCTACGCGCTCGCCTACGCCATCACCGACCCGCGGGTGACGCAGCTGGTCACCCAGGTCCTCGTGTTCGCGCTCCTGGGCTTCACCCCGATCGTCTTCCCCCCGCAGCAGATGCCCGACTGGCTGGTGTCCGTCAACGACTGGCTACCGCTGACCCACATGGCGACGGTCGTCCGCGACGCCCTGACGGACGGCCTGGTCACGGCCGACGTCGGCCGCGCCTACCTCGTGGTGTCGGTGTGGGGCCTGGCGGCGGGCGCCGCCGCCGTCCGCGAGCTCAGGAGGCGTCGATGACCGCGCAGGCCACGACCGACCGCGCCCTCGTCGTGCCCCTCGTCCCGCGGGGGCCGGCCGCCGGCTGGCTGCACGCGTTCGGCGCGATGGCGCGCTTCGAGTGGGCCGGCACCCGGGCGTACGCGCCGCTGGTCGTCGTCGTGCAGATCATGATGGGCGTCGGCATGGCGATCATGTACGGGTTCTTCTACCCGGAGATCGACCCGACGACGGCGCTGCTCATCACCACCGGCGTCCCGACCCTCGCGCTCGTCCCGATGGGCTTCGTGCTCGTCCCGGCGGCGGTGGCGAACCAGCGACTGGTCGGCACGTTCGACGTCATGTGGTCGCTGCCCGTGCCGCGGTCGGCGACGGTCGCGGCGTCGTTCGCCGTCAACGCGGGCCTCGCCCTGCCCGGCACCGTCCTCGCGCTGCTGGTCGGCGCGTGGCGCTACGACGTGTCCCTGCACCTGTCGGCCGTGCTCGTGCCCGCGGTCGTCCTCTCCGTCCTCATGTGCGTGGCGGTCGGCTACGGGATGGCGCTCGCGGTCGGCGACCCCATGCTCGTCAACCTCATCACCAACGCGACGGTCTTCCTCGTGCTGCTGTTCACGCCGATCGTCTACCCGACGAGCAACCTCCCGGGCTGGCTCACCACCGTGCACGAGGTCCTGCCCTTCTACCCGATGGCACAGGTGATCCGGGCGGGGCTGACCCAGGGCGTGGTCACCGACGTCGGCGGACCGTTCCTCACGCTCGGCCTGTGGACCCTCGGCGGCCTGGCCGCGACCGCGTGGGTGGTCGGCCGGCGCCGGTAGCCCCGCGGCGTGGGTGGTCGGCAAGCGCGCGACCCCGCCCGCGGCTCAGGCCTCGTCGACCACCGGCGAGGCGTCCGCGATGGCGATGTGGCGCAGCTGTCGCCAGATCGCCAGGACGAACACCGCCGACCCCGCCGCGGCGAACCAGAACGGGGCGGTCACCCCCCAGCGCTCGGCGAGCGGGCCGCCGATGCCGGACCCGAGGACGAGCCCGCCGAAGACCCCGACCAGGTTGACGGAGTTGACCCGCCCCTGCAGGGACTGCGGGACGGCCCGCTGACGGACGGTGATCGACGTCGTGCCCCACACGAAGGCGTGGGCACCGAAGACGAACATGATCACCATGGCCACCCACGGGGCGCGCGCCAGCGCGAGCGCGGCGTGCGTGAGCGTCTCGATCACGAGACCGATCCGCATGATGTCCGCGAGCGAGACCCGTCGGGTGATCCGCCCGTAGAGGGTGGTCGCCACCAGCCCGCCCACCGCCATCACGGTGGTGAGCAGCCCGAACCCGACGGCGCCCATGCCGAGGTGGTCGCGCGCGTACAGGACCAGGACGGACCACGCCGCACCGAAGGTGATGTTGAAGGTGAAGATCGTCAGGACGAGGGTCCGGACGGCGGCGTGCCGCATCGCCCACCGGAAGCCCTCGGCGATGTCGCGCCCGATGTGCGTGTCGGGGCGCTCGCGGCCGTGCGGCGCGAGCACGAGCCGCGAGACGAGCAGCGCGCCGGCCGCGACGAGGACGGCCTCGGCGAGGAACGGCCACAGCGAGCCTGCGGCGAACAGCGCCGCGCCGAGCGGCGGCCCCGCGAGCTGGTTCACGGTGATGAACCCGGCCTGGAGCCGCGAGTTGGCGACCGCCAGGTCGTCCCGTGCCACGAGCATCGGCAGGAGCGTGCCCGTGGTGTTGTCGGCGAAGACCTCCGTGGTGCCGAGCACGAACAGGACCCCGAGCACGAGCGGGATCGAGACGCGGCCCGTGGCGATGGCGACGGTGAGCGCGACGAGCACGCCCGCCCGCACGAGGTTGGCGGTGACGACGAGCCGACGACGGTCGAGCCGGTCCGACAGCGCTCCCGCGAGCAGCCCGAACAGGAGCGGGGGGAGCCACTGCAGGGTCGCGCCGAGGGCGACCAGCCGTGCGTCGTCGGTGAGCGAGGCGACCAGCAGCGGGCCGGCGGCGAGGACGATGCCGTCGCCCAGGTTGGTCAGCCACGAGGCGCCCAGCAGCCAGCGGAACCCTACGCCCAGCCGCGCGGGGAGCACTGTCTCCACCAGCCGGCTCACAAGGCCGAGATGCTACGCCCGCGCACGGGGGCGCCGTCGTCCGCGGGCTGCCGACGGCGGGGGCCGCCGCGGGGCGCGGCCACCGCGGGAGGGGGCCCTGGGGGCGGCGGGGTCGCCCGTGTCGGGA
>JAEZAR010000439.1 GCA_023430425.1 Actinomycetes bacterium
GCGCCGGCCGGGCCGGCCACCCCGACCACGTCCCCGCCCGCGGGTGGGCGCGGGTACGGCCCGCCGGGCGGGTCGCCCGACCCTGTCGCGCCGCCGGCGCGCCCGTCACGCCGGGTCCTGCGCGCCCTGTTCCGCGACGACGACGCGCCCCCGCCCGCCGGGCCGCTCACCGTCGTCGCCATCGGGGTGGCGGACACGGCCTCGATCGCCGCGTCGTTCGGCGCCGCGGCCGTCGACGAGGTCCTCGACGGTGTGGACCAGGTGCTCTCCGGGGCGATGCGCGCGGCCGACTCCGCGGTGCGGACGCACGACGAGCGGTTCCTCGTCGCGCTTCCGGGGACCGAGGTGGGGGACGCCGTCCAGCTCGTCGCACGGCTCAAGGAGGTGTGCCGCCGCTGGGTCACCACGCCCGACGGCCGCGGCATCGCCGTCGGTGCCGGGGTCGCGACGGCCGGCGCGGGGGAGAGCCGCGACGAGTTGGTCGGGCGGGCCGACGCCGCGCTCGGGCGGGCGCTGTCCGGGGGACACGACCGGATCGAGGTCGCGTGACCACCCTCGACGCCCGTGCTCCCGGCAACGCGGCCCACGACGTGCTCAGCGACGGCCGGGCGCTGCGGACCATCGTCCAGGCGACGCCCGTCGGCATCTGCGTCACGGACGAGCACGGCAACTTCGAGGAGGTCAACGCCGCCTACGAGCGCTTCTACGGGTACTCGGCGGCGGAGCTGGTCGGGCGGCACTTCACGACGGTGGTCCCCGCCGAGCACCGCGCCGAGCTGGCGGCGCTCCACGACGCGTTCATCGCCGACGGGACGGAGGTGCGCGGGGAGTGGGACGTCCTGCGGCGCGACGGCAGCCGCGGGCGGATCCTCGCCGAGGCCTGTCGCGTGCGCGGGGCGGACGGCCGCTTCCACAAGGTCACCTTCGTCGTGGACATCACCGAGCGCAGCCGCATCGCCGCCGAGCTGGCCCGGGCCAACGAGCGCCTGGCGCACCTGGCCACCCACGACGACCTCACCGGGCTGCCGAACCAGCGGCGCTCCCTGGAGGTCCTGCACGACGCCGTCGCGCTGGCCGACCGCTACGGCGGTGGGCTCGCGGTCGCGGCCATCGACCTCGACCACTTCAAGCTCGTCAACGACACGTGGGGGCACGCCGCGGGCGACCTGGTGCTCGTCCGCCTCGGGGAGCTGCTGCGCACCGGGCTGCGGGCCACCGACACGGCCGGGCGGATCGGCGGGGAGGAGTTCGTCGTCGCGATGCCGGCGACGACGGCGGCCGAGGCCTCGGTGCTCATGGCCCGGCTTCAGTACCTGTGCCGGCGCGAGGTGACGCTCCCCGACGGCACCGGCCTCGCGTTCAGCTGCGGCCTGAGCGAGCACCGGCCCGGGGACACCGCGGAGGACCTGCTGCGGCGCGCGGACCGGGCCCTGTACCGCGCGAAGGACAACGGCCGGGACCGCGTCGAGTCCGGCTGAGGCTCGCCCGCCGCGCGGCCGGCGCAGGCATAGGGTGGCCCGGTGCGACGGCCCCTCATGACCGACGGCGTGATCCGCCTCGACCCGCCGACGGAGGCGGACGTCGAGTCCATCACCCGGGCGTGCCAGGACCCGCTCATCGCGCAGTGGGTGCCCGTCCCGCAGCCGTACGGGCCCGAGGACGCGCGGACGTTCCTGACCGACGTCGTGGCCCGCGGCTGGGAGAGCGGCGGCGAGCTCACGTGGGCCGTGCGCGATCTCGACGGCGCCCTGCTCGGCATGGTGGGGCTCCACCGGATCGAGCACGGCACCGCGGAGATCGGCTTCTGGCTCGCGCCCTGGGCACGTCACCGCGGGGCGATGGGGCGCGCCGTGACGCTCGTCGTCGACCACGCGCTGGACCCCGACGGGCTCGACCTGCTCCGGGTGAGCTGGCGGGCCGTCGTCGGGAACTGGGCGTCGCGACGGGTCGCGTGGCGCGCGGGCTTCCGCGTCGAGGGCACGCTCCGCTCCGAGCTGGTGCACCGTGGCGGGGTGCGCCGCGACGCCTGGGTGGGCACCGTGCTCCGGGGCGACCCCCGCGCGCCGAACGAGCCGTGGCCGACCGCCGAGGTCGCCGGCTCCCTGCCGTCCTGACCGCCCCGAGGAGGAAGCGTGACCCACCGGCTCGACCCCACCAACCCGTTCGCGGCGCCGTCCTCGCTGCCCTACGGGCTGCCCGAGTTCGCCGCCATCCGCCCCGAGCACTACCGGCCGGCGTTCGCGGCCGGCATGGCCGAGCACCGGGCCGAGGTCGCTGCGATCGCCGCCGACCCCGAGCCGCCGACCGAGGAGAACACCCTGGTCGCGCTCGAGCGTGCCGGGCGGCTGCTCGCCCGCGTCACCGCCGAGCTCTTCAACCGCACGAGCGCCGACACGAGCCCGGCGCTCGACGCCGTCGAGGCCGAGACCGCGCCGCTGCTCGCCGCGCACCGCGACGCGATCTACCTCGACACCCGGCTGGGCGCGCGCCTGGACGCGCTCGCCGCCCGGGCCGACGCGGGCGAGGTGACCCTCGCACCCGACGCCGCGTGGCTGCTGCACGAGCTGCGCACCGACATGCGCCGGGCCGGCGTCGGGCTCGCCGACGACGCGAAGTCCGAGCTCCGCGAGCTCAACACGCGGATCAGCTCGCTGGAGACGGCCTTCGGCCAGGAGCTGCTCGCCGGGACGAACGAGGCGGCCCTCCTCGTCGCGGACGAGGGCGAGCTCGCGGGTCTGACCCCCGACGCCGTCGCCGCCGCCCGGGCCGCAGCCCGGGAGCGTGGGCTCGAGGGCTGGCTGCTCGAGCTCCAGCTCTACAGCCAGCAGCCGGCCC
Source organism: Actinomycetes bacterium (assembly GCA_023430425.1). Next base: position 2,836 of record JAEZAR010000439.1, read on the forward strand.
TCGCGGCGCTCCGCCGTCGTGACGTGCGGCGACGGCTGCACCAGGCCTCCGTGACCCGCGGGATCGGCGGCGACCACGACACGCGGGGGAGGCTGCTCGAGCTCGCCCGGCTGCGCGCGCGGCGGGCGAGGCTCCTCGGGTACGACCACCACGCCGCGTACGTGGCCGAGGACGGGACGGCCCGGACGACCGAGGCGGTGCTCGGGATGCTCCACCGCCTGGCGCCCGCGGCGGTCGCGAACGCCCGCCGGGAGGCCGAGGCCCTCGAGGCGGCGCTCCGGGCCGACGAGCCCGGCGCGACGCTGGAGCCCTGGGACTGGTCCCTGTACGCGGAGCGCGTGCGCCAGGAGCGCTACTCGCTCGACGAGGAGATGCTCCGTCCGTACCTCGAGCTCGAGCGGGTGCTCACCGAGGGTGTCTTCCACGCCGCCGAGCGCCTGTACGGCCTGCGGTTCCGCCTCCGGGAGGACCTGGCCGGGTACCACCCGGACGTGCGGGTCCACGAGGTGCTGGACGCCGACGGGTCCGGGCTCGGCCTGCTCCTCCTCGACGTCTACCAGCGCCCGTCCAAGCACCGCGGTGCCTGGATGAACGAGCTCGTGGCCCAGAGCCGGCTCCTGGACGAGCGTCCGGTCGTCGTCAACAACCACAACGTCCCCAAGCCACCGCCGGGGGAGCCCACGCTCCTGACGTGGGACGAGGTCCGCACCCTCTTCCACGAGTTCGGGCACGCGCTGCACGGGCTGCTGTCCGACGTCCGGTTCCCCTCCCGGTCCGGCACCGAGGTCCCGCGCGACTTCGTCGAGTACCCGTCGCAGGTCAACGAGATGTGGGCGCTGGAGCCGGAGGTCCTGTCCCGGTTCGCCGTCCACCACGAGACGGGCGAGGCGATGCCGCGCGAGTGGGTCGAGACCCTCGTCGCCTCGCAGCAGTGGGGGGAGGGGTTCCGCACCACCGAGTACCTCGCTGCTGCGCTGCTCGACCAGGCGTGGCACACCCTGGCCCCCGAGGAGGTGCCCACGGACGTCGACGACGTCGAGACGTTCGAGGCCCGCGCCCTCGAGGCGGCCGGGGTGGCCTTCGCACCCGTGCCGCCTCGCTACCGCAGCACGTACTTCCAGCACGTCTTCGCGGGCGGGTACTCCGCGGCGTACTACGGGTACATCTGGTCGGAGGTGCTGGACGCCGACACCGTCGAGTGGTTCCACGAGAACGGCGGGCTGCTGCGCGAGAACGGCGACCGGTTCCGCCGCGCGCTGCTCTCGCGCGGCGGGTCCATGGACGCGATGACGGCGTTCCGCGAGCTGCGCGGACGCGACCCCGAGATCGGACCGCTCCTCGCCCGACGTGGGCTCGCCGGGACGGGCTGACGGCCCGGGTCCGGGCGCGGTGCCCGGGCCGACCTCGACGCGGCCGGGTGGCCGCCCGAGGGGGTCCCGCCGTCGGGCACGCGCCCGGCCGGTAGCGTGACGGCCATGGCCGCCGCCCCGGGGACCCCGCCGACCGCTCCCCACCCGCCCTCCGGTGGGTGGACGGCCGCCGAGGACGAGGTGGTCGGCCTGTGCGCCGACCTGCTGCGCGTCGACTCCTCGAACTACGGCGACGGCTCCGGGCCGGGCGAGCGGGCGGCCGCGGAGCTCGTCGCGGCGGCGCTCGCCGACGTCGGCCTCGAGCCGGAGGTCTTCGAGTCCGCGCCCCGCCGTACGAGCGTCGTCGTCCGCCTGGCCGGCCGGGACCCCTCGCGCCCCGCGCTGGTGCTGCACGGGCACACCGACGTCGTCCCGGCGGAGGCCTCGGACTGGGCCGTCCACCCGTTCTCCGGGGACGTCCTCGACGGCGTCCTGTGGGGGCGCGGCGCCGTGGACATGAAGGACATGGACGCGATGATCCTGGCGGTCGTCCGCGAGCTGGTCCGCTCGGGGCGGCAGCCCGCGCGGGATGTCGTCGTCGCGTTCTTCGCCGACGAGGAGGCGGGCGGCGTCTTCGGCGCTCGGTGGGCCGTCGAGCACCGGCGCGAGCTCTTCGCGGGTGCGACGGAGGCGATCAGCGAGGTCGGTGGCTTCTCGGTCGACGTCGCGGGCCGGCGGGCCTACCTCCTGCAGACGGCGGAGAAGGGCATCGACTGGCTCCGGCTCGTCGCGGACGGGCGGGCCGGGCACGGCTCGGCGGTGAACCCGGAGAACGCGGTGACCGAGCTGGCCGCCGCCGTCGCACGCATCGGGGCCCACCCGTGGCCGTTGCGCCTGACGCCGACGGTGCAGGCGCTCCTGCGCGGTGTGGCGGACCTCACCGGCCTGCCCTACGACCCGGACGACGAGGACGCGGTCGACCGGCTGGTCGACGCGCTGGGTCCGGCGCGCAGGTTCGTGGGGGCGACGCTGCGCACGACGGCGAACCCGACCCGGCTGGCCGCGGGCTACAAGACGAACGTCGTGCCCGGCCGCGCCACCGCCGAGCTCGACGTACGGGTCCTGCCGGGCGACGGCGGGCAGTCCCGCGAGACGATCGCACGGCTCGCCGGCGACCGCGTGCGCGTGGAGGAGATCCACAGCGACGTCGCGCTCGAGACGCCCTTCGGGGGCGACCTGGTCGACGCGATGGTCGGCGCCCTGGTCGCTGAGGACCCCGACGCCCTGGTCCTGCCGTACGCGCTCTCGGCGGGCACCGACAACAAGTCGCTGTCCCGGCTGGGGGTCACGGGCTACGGCTTCGCGCCGGTGCGGCTGCCGGCCGACCTGGACTTCACCGGCCTGTTCCACGGGGTGGACGAGCGGGTGCCCGTCGACGCGCTCCGGTTCGGCACGCGGGTGCTCGGCCGTCTCCTCGACACGTGCTGAGGATCCGGCGGGCGGCCTGACCGCGACCTGGCAAGGCCGCCGGGACGCCGCGGGGTCTCAGAGCGTGCTGCGGACGTGGATGATCTTGCGCCGCAGCCAGACCTTGCGGCGGCCGCCGGGGAAGAGCAGCGAGCGGGCCAGCTCCCACCGGCCGTACTCGGCGGCGTCGGTGAGCAGCCGCCGGGCGTCGCCCGCGCCGGTCGTCTCACCGAGCGTGAGGACGCGGTACTCGTAGTGCCCGCCCTGCGTCTGCCATCCGTCGCGGACGGGCCGCGTCGCCGCGTTCGGGTCCACGCTGCTCCTCCCTGGTCGCCCGGCCCGGGCGATCGAGTGCCATTGTGCACGTCCCGGCGCTACCGTCGACCCATGACCGTCGACCCGCGGGCCGCACTCGACCGCTTCATCGCCGCGCTCGAGGCGCACTTCCACGCCGTCAGCGCGCGGCGGGCGGACGACGACCCGGCGGTCGATGACGCGTACGACGTGCTCGCGGACGCGTTCGAGGTCTACGAGGACGCCCTGGCGCGCGTGCACGGCGAGACGCTGCCCGTCGGGCTGCTGGACGACGGCGACGACGACGGCGAGGACGACGAGGACCTCGACGAGGACGACCTGGACGACGAGGACATCGACGACGACCTCGAGGACCTGGTCGACGACACCGAGTCCTGAGCGTCGCGAGCGGCTCAGCGCCGGTCGGACCCCACCCGCTCGGGGTAGCCGAGCCCCGGCGCGCTCACCTCGTCCAGAGCCGCGACGATCTCGTCGGGCACGTCCAGAGACGCGCCGAGCGCGGCGGCCAGCTGCACCGGCGTCCGCGGCCCGACGACGGCCGCGGAGACCTGGGGGCGCGCGAGCAGCCAGGCGAGGGCGACCTCGAGCGGGGCGCGCCCGAGCCCCTCGGCCGCGGTCAGCACCGCCTCGACCACCGGCGCGGCGTCGGTCCCGAGGTAGGGGGCGACGAACCCGGCGAGGTGCGCGGACGCCGCACGGGAGTCGGCCGGCACGGTGCGGCGGTACTTGCCCGTCAGGACCCCACGCCCGAGGGGCGACCACGCGAGGACGCCGACGCCGAGGGCGGCTGCCGCGGGCAGCACCTCCCGCTCGACGCCGCGCTCGAGCAGCGAGTACTCGACCTCGACCGCCGCGAGGCGGTGGCCCGGCTCCAGGAGCGACGCCGCACGTGCGGTCTGCCAGCCCCCGTGGTTCGCCAGCCCGACGTACCGCGCCCGCCCCGTGTCGAGGGCGTGGCGCAGGGCCCCAACCGTCTCCTCCGGCGGTGTGCGCGGGTCCGGTGACTGCACGAGCCACAGGTCCACGTGATCGGTCCCCAGCCGGCGCAGCGACCCGTCGAGGCCGTCGAGCAGCGCGCGGCGCGACGCGTCCACGACCGTCCCGTCCGCGGTCCGCCGGGTGCCCGCCTTCGTGCACACCAGGACGTCCTCGCGCGCGACGAAGGGGCCGACGAGCTCACCGAGGAGCTCCTCCGCCGCGCCGTCACCGTAGGAGGCCGCCGTGTCGACGAGCGTCCCGCCGGCGTCGACGAAGTCGCGCAGCAGCGTGGCGGCGTCGTCCGCGTCCGTGTCGCGACCCCAGGTCAGGGTGCCGAGACCCAGCACCGACGTGCGCAGGCCGGTCGAGCCGAGGGGTCGCTCCAGCATGCCCCGCAGGCTACCGGCCGGGGACCCGCGGCGGACGGCGCCCGGCCCGTCCCCGCCGCCGCGGGTAGGGTGTCGGCTCGTGACGTTGTGGGAGGCGGTCGTCCTGGGACTCGTCCAGGGCCTGACGGAGTTCCTCCCGATCTCCTCGAGCGCCCACCTGCGCGTGGTCGGCGAGCTGCTGCCGGGCGGCCGGGACCCGGGAGCCGCCTTCACCGCGATCACCCAGATCGGCACGGAGACGGCCGTGCTCATCTACTTCCGCCGCGACATCGCGCGGATCGTCTCGGCGTGGTGGCGGGCGATCACGGGTGCCCACGGCCGCGGCTGGCGGGCCCGGACCGGGGAGGGGGACCCCGACGCGCGGATGGCGTGGTGGATCGCGCTCGGCACGGTGCCGATCGTCGTGCTCGGGCTCGCCTTCGAGGAGTCGATCAAGGGGCCGTTCCGCAACCTCTACCTCATCGCGCTGTCGCTCGCGCTGTTCGCGGTCGTTCTCGGCGTGGCCGACCGGGTGGGCGCCAAGCGCCGTACCCTCGACCAGCTCACCGCCGGGCATGCGGTGCTGTTCGGGCTCGCGCAGTCGATGGCGCTCGTGCCGGGCGTCTCACGCTCGGGCGGGACGATCAGCATGGGACTGGTGCTCGGGTACACGCGCGAGGCCGCGGCCCGCTACTCCTTCCTGCTGGCCATCCCGGCCGTGCTCGGCTCGGGGTTCCAGCAGCTGGTCACGAGCCTGGACGACTTCGGGGACCCGGGGACGCCCTCGCTGCTGGCGACGGTGCTCGCCACGCTCGTCGCGCTCGTCGTCGGCTACGTCGTCATCATCGGGTTCCTCAGGCTGGTGACGACACGCAGCTACCTCCCGTTCGTCGTCTACCGCGTCGTCTTCGCGGCCGCGATCGTGGCGCTCATCGGCGTCGGCGCGCTCGAGGCGGTCGGGGCGTCGGCCTGACGGCCGGCGCGCGCAGCCAGCCCGAGCGGCGGAAGCCCGCGTTGACGGTGGCCCCGACGACGACCATCAGACCCAGCGCCACCGGGTAGCCGAACACCCACTGCAGCTCCGGCATGTGCACGAAGTTCATGCCGTAGACGGTGCCGACGAGCGTGGGGACGGCGAGGGTGGCGGCCCACGCGGAGATCCGGCGCATCTGCGCGTTCTGCGCGACCGAGACGAGCGCGAGGTGCGCGGACAGCATGTCGGCGAGCAGCTCGTCGTGGTCCTCCAGGCGCCGGTCCAGGCGGTCCACCGCGGTGATGAGGCGCCTCGCCCACGCGTCCGCGCGGGCCGTGCCCGACGGGTCGGTGAGCAGCTCGGGCAGCTCCACCCCGAGCGGGACGAGGGCTCGCCGGGCCTCGGCGATCTCGCGCTTGAGCGCGTAGACCCGCTCGACGGGCGCGTCCTCCCGCGGGGAGAAGACGACGTCCTCCACCTCGCGGACGGCGTCGGCGACCGCGTCCTCGACGTCCGCGGCATCCTCGAGGAGCTCGGCCAGGAGGGCCGAGAGCAGACCCCCCGTGAGCCGGTCCGGGGACGCGTGCGGCTGGGCGAGCCTGCCCTCGACCTGGTCGAGCACGCCGGCCTCGCCGCGCTCCGAGGTGACGACGAGCCGCCCGACGACCAGGCACGTCACCTCGCCCGTCATCACGTCGGCGGGTGGGCGCAGGGCGAGCGTCGGCACCACGAGGTGGACCCCGCCGCCCTCGAGGTGCTCCAGGTGCGGACGCCCCCGGCCGTGCGCCGCCTCGCCGAGGTGTGCCAGGGCCTCGGCCGGGGCGCCGTGGGCCGCGGCCACCCGGGTCACCTC
>JAEZAR010000446.1 GCA_023430425.1 Actinomycetes bacterium
ACGTCGAGAACATCCTGCTCAAGCTCATCCAGGCGGCCGACTACGACGTCAAGAAGGCCGAGACCGGGATCATCTACATCGACGAGATCGACAAGATCGCCCGCAAGGCCGAGAACCCGTCGATCACGCGCGACGTCTCCGGCGAGGGCGTGCAGCAGGCGCTGCTGAAGATCCTCGAGGGGACGACCGCCTCGGTGCCCCCGCAGGGCGGGCGAAAGCACCCGCACCAGGAGTTCATCCAGATCGACACCACGAACGTGCTCTTCATCGTCGCGGGTGCGTTCGCGGGCCTCGAGGACATCATCACCGCGCGCTCCGGACGCAAGGGCATCGGCTTCGGCGCCCCGCTGCACTCCCCGGACGACACCGACGTCTTCGGCGACGTCATGCCCGAGGACCTGCTCAAGTACGGCCTCATCCCGGAGTTCATCGGGCGCGTGCCCGTCATCACGACGGTGTCCCCGCTCGACCGGGAGGCGCTCGTACGCATCCTCACCGAGCCGCGCAACGCCCTCATCAAGCAGTACCAGCGCATGTTCGAGATCGACGGCGTGGAGCTGGAGTTCACGCCCGACGCCGTCGAGGCGGTCGCTGACCAGGCCCTCCTGCGCGGGACGGGCGCCCGGGGTCTGCGCGCCATCCTCGAGGAGGTGCTCCAGCAGGTGATGTTCGACGTGCCCAGCCGCGACGACGTCGCCCGGGTCGTCATCACGCGCGAGGCCGTGCTGGAGAACGTCAACCCGACGATCGTGCCGCGCGAGGTCGCGCCGCCGAAGCGCACCCCGCGCGAGAAGTCCGCCTGACCTTCGGTCGGCCCCCCGCCCGCGCCGCGAACCCACCTGTTCCAGGGGTGGCGTCCGGCCCCGGACTGCCCCAGGGTGGAACGGGACAGGTGCCGGCCGCCACCGGCCGCTTCGACGACGCGAAGGTGTGCGATGAAGCTCGACTCCCTCAAGCCCCTGCTCCACCACGACGGCCCGCTCACGACGGTCTGCCTCGACGTCACCCGCGGGGACGAGTCGAGCGGCGACCGCGAGATCAGGAGCCGGTGGAACGGCTTGCGACGCACGCTGGAGGACGCGGGCGCGCCGTCGCAGACGCTCGCCGTCATCGAGGAGACGGTCCTGCGCCCCACCCACGTGCCGGGTTCGCACGGGCGGTACGTCGTCGCCGCGGGCGACCGGGTGCTCGTCGACCAGGTGCTCGCCGACCCGCCGGCGCGGGACGAGGCGTTCCACGACGGCGCGCCGTCGCTGGCCCCGGCGGTCGCCGCGGCCGACGAGGCGGTCCGCTACCTCCTCGTGGAGGTGGACCGGGCGGGGGCCGACTTCAGCTGGTCCGGGGTCGAGCGGCACGACGCGGCCGAGGTGGTCGCGCACGTCGAGGGCGGCCACGACGTGCTGCACAAGTTCGGCGGCGGCGGCTGGTCGCACCGGCGGTTCCAGTCCCGCGTCCAGGACTCCTGGGAGCGCAACGCCGAGGCGGTGGCCGCCGAGCTCGACAAGGCGGTCGCGGAGCACCGCCCGGAGCTCGTCCTCATCACGGGGGACGTGCGGGCGGTGCCGATGGTCCGCGCAGCCCTGGGGCACCGCGCGGCCGAGCTGGTCGCGGAGGTGCCGGGTGGCTCGCGGGCCGACGGCGTCAACCAGGACGTCTTCGCCGAGCACCTGCGCCAGGTCCTCGAGGTCTTCCGTGCTCAGCGGCGCGAGCAGGTGGTCGACCGCCTCCGCGAGGGCCTGGGCCGCGGCGACGGCGCCGTGACGTCGCTCGAGGACCTCGTCGACGTGCTGCGCAAGGGTCAGGTGGCCGAGCTCGTCGTCGTCCGCACCGCCGCCGGCGTCTCCGTCGCACGCCTGAACGAAAAGCGGCTCTGGGTGGGGCGCGACCCGCTGGAGCTGGGCCTGCGCCGCGCCGACCTCGCCGCGCTCGGCGTGCCGTCCGACGACGCGCGCGAGCTGCGCGCCGACATCGCCGTGCTCCGGGCGCTCGTGGCGCAGGACGCGGGCTTCACGTTCGCCGAGGAGGGGAGCGTGGACCTCGTCGACGGCGTCGGGGCGATCCTGCGGTGGACCGACGCCGCGACACCGCGTGAGACGGCGCCCAGCTACACCGGCGACCGGCAGCGCAAGGGGCACCACCACGGACCGGGCGAGCGCTGAGGCCTGACGGGCGGCGGGTCCGACGGCGCACCGCCGGACCCGCCGGGACCGCCTCGACGGTCCGGACCGCCTCGACCGTCCGGACCGCCTCGACCGTCCGGGGCGCCGCGACGCGTCCTCAGCGGTAGAGCGCCTCGACCTCGTCCGCGAAGTCGCGCAGCACCCTCTCCCGCTTCACCTTCAGCGACGGGGTGAGGTACTCGTTCTCGACGGTGAAGTCGGTGGTGAGCACGCGGATCTTGCGGATCGACTCCGCGCGCGAGACGGCCTCGTTGGCGCGGGCCACCGCCCGGTCCAGCGCGGCGAGCACCGCGTTGCTGCGCGAGGCCGCGATGACGTCCATCTCGGGAAGCCCGTGGCCGGCGAGCCAGCCGGGCAGCATCTCCGCGTCGAGGGTGACGAGCGCGCCGATGAACGGCTTCGCGTCGCCGACGACGACGACCTGCGACACCAGCGGGTGGCCCCGGAGGCGGTCCTCGAGGAGCGCGGGCGCGACGTTCTTGCCGCCCGCCGTGACGATGATCTCCTTCTTCCGGCCGGTGATCGTCAGGTAGCCGTCGTCGTCGAGGGTGCCCAGGTCGCCCGTGCGGAACCAGCCGTCGTCGAACGCCTCGACCGTCGCCTCGGGGTTGTTGCGGTAGCCCCGGAAGACGTGGGGGCCCTTGACCTGGATCTCGCCGTCGTCGGCGATGCGCAGGGCGGACCCGGGGAACGCCGGGCCCACCGTGCCGATCTTGCTCTTCACGGGAAGGTTGACGGCGGTCGGTGCCGTCGTCTCGGTCAGCCCGTACCCCTCGAGCACCCGGAGGCCGACGCCGCGGTAGAAGTGCCCGAGCCGCTCACCGAGGGGTGCGCCGCCCGAGACCGCGTACTTCGCCTGCCCGCCGAGCGCGTGGCGCATCTTGTGCAGGACGAGCCGGTCGGCGAGGGCGTGCTGCGCCCGGAGCACGGCACCCGGCCCGCCGTCGGTGTCCAGCGCGCGCGAGTAGACGATGGACGTCTTCGCGGCCCACCGGAAGATCTTGAGCTTGGTGCCACCGCCGGCCTTCTGCTCGGCCGAGTTGTAGACCTTCTCGAAGACCCGGGGGACGGAGAGGATGAACGTCGGCTTGAAGGTCCCCAGGTCGGCGACGAGGTTCTTCGTGTCCGGGGTGTGCCCGAGCGCGGCGCCCGTGGCCAGGCACAGCACCTCGATGAACCGCGCGAAGACGTGTGCGAGCGGCATGAACAGCAGCGTGCGCGACCCCGGCGCCGCGCAGACGTCGTAGAGGCCGATCGCGCCCTCCCGCGCCAGGGAGACGAAGTTGCCGTGCGTGAGCTCGACGCCCTTGGGTCGCCCGGTGGTGCCGGAGGTGTAGATGACGGTGGCCAGGTCGTCGGCGCCCCCGAGGGCGCCGCGGCGCTCGATCTCGGCGTCGGCGATGCCGGACCCCTCCTGCGCGAGCCGGCCGAGGGCGCCGTCGTCGATGGCGAGGACATGACGCAGGTCCGGCAGCTCGGCCCGGACCGACTCGGTGAGCGTGGCGTGCGCGGTGGTCTCGACGACCGCGACCTTCACCCCCGCGTCGGAGAGGATCCACTGGACCTGCTCGGCCGACGACGTCTCGTACACGGGCACGGACACGGCCCCGGCGGCCCAGATCGCGAAGTCCAGCAGCGTCCACTCGTAGCGGGTCCGGCTCATGACAGCGACACGGTCGCCCGGCTCGACGCCGAGCGCGGCGAGGCCCTTGGCGACAGCGGCGGCCTCGTCGGAGAAGGCCTGCACGCTCATCGGGGTCCACGTGGCGCCCAGCGTGCTCTTGAGCTCCACGTAGGTGCTGGCCGGCTCCTTCTCGACGCGCCACGCGAGCAGCTGCGGCAGCGTGTGCGGGGGCTCGGGGGTGATCAGGCTGGGGGAGGATGCTTCGCGCACGGCGTCTCCATCGACGGGGTCGGCGAGTCGGCGGCGAACGGGAACACCGCCCACCCGACCCTAGCGCGCGCCGTCGTCGTGGACGGCGGCCACGTGGGTGGGGTCCAGGACCCGGCGCAGGAACTCGCGGGTGCGCTCTGCACGCGGGGCGCCGATCACCTGGTCCGGCGGGCCCTCCTCGAGGACGACGCCGGCGTCGAGGAAGATCACGCGGTCGGCGACCTCGCGGGCGAACGCCATCTCGTGGGTGACGACGAGCATCGTCATGCCCTCGTCCGCCAGTTCGCGCATGACGGTGAGCACCTCGCCCACGAGCTCGGGGTCCAGGGCCGAGGTCGGCTCGTCGAAGAGCAGCAGCGCCGGGTCCATCGACAGCGCCCTGGCGATGGCGACCCGCTGCTGCTGGCCGCCCGAGAGCTGCGCCGGCATCGAGTCGGCGCGGTCGGCGAGCCCCACGTGGTCGAGGTTCTTGCGTGCGACGGCCTCGGCGTCCGCCCGGGACCGCTTGAGCACCTGGCGCTGGGCGATGGTGCAGTTCTCCAGCACCGACTTGTGCGGGAACAGGTTGAACTGCTGGAACACCATCCCGATGTGCGCCCGGACGCGGTCGATGTCGACGTCCGGGTCGGTCACGTCGACGCCGAGCACCTCGACGGTGCCCGACGTCGGCTGTTCGAGGAGGTTGACGCAGCGCAGCAGCGTGGACTTGCCGGAGCCGGACGCGCCGATGATGCAGACCACCTCGCCCTGGGCGACCTCGAGGTCGACGCCGGTGAGCACCTCGCGCTCGCCGAACGACTTGTGCAGGGCCGTGACCCGGACCACGGGTCCGGTGGGGCCGGCGGGTCCGCTGGCCCCGGCAGGTGTGGGGGAGGTGCTCCCGGTCGTGCTCATACGTGTCCCTTGTGGCCGGTCGTGCGCTCGAGCCAGCGGGTGAGCGAGCTCAGCGGGATGGTGAGCAGCAGGTAGACCAGCCCGACGGCGACGACGGAGGTGAGGCCACCTCCCGCCGTGTTGATGCCCTCGCGGCCGAGCCGGGTCAGCTCGAACTGGCTCACGGTCAGCCCGAGCCCGAAGACGAGCGAGGTGTCCTTGAGCAGCAGGACCGCCTCGTTGGTCAGCGGTGGCAGCACGATCCGGAACGCCTGCGGGATGACGACGAGGCGCATCGTCGCACCGGCGGACATCCCGAGGGACCGCGCCGCCTCCACCTGACCCTTGGGCACGGCCTGGATCCCGGCGCGCAGCGTCTCCGCGACGTACGCGCCCGAGACGCTGCCGAGGGCGATCGCGATGGTGAGGACGACGCTGTCGAACCGCACCTGGAACGCCGCCGGCAGCCCGTAGCCGACGGCGAAGACGACGAGCAGCGCGGGGATGCCGCGGAAGAACTCGATGTAGCCGGTCGCGAGCGCGCGGTACGCCCGCACGCTCGAGAGCTTCATGAGGGCGAGCACGGTCCCGAGAGCCAGTCCGTACGAGAACGCGGCGACGGTGTAGAGGACGGTGTTGAGCGCTGCCCTCGGCAGCCGGGGCGCGAGCGTCGCCAGCGCCTCGGTGTTGAAGAAGGCCGCCCGGAGCTGCGCCCAGTCGGCGAGGAGCGCGAGCACGACGAGCGCGACGACGAGCACGGCGTACTGGACGCCGCGGACCAGCCGCGCGCGCTTGCGGGGGGACATCCGCGCCCGGCCCGCCACGAGGGCGGGCCGGGCGGCGGTGGGGGCGCTCGGCATCAGTCGTCGGCCGGGGGCTGACCGATGTACTTCTCGTAGATCTCGTCGTACGTGCCGTCGGACCGGATCCGGTCGAGAGTCGCGTTGACCGCGGCGAGCAGCGCGGTGTTGCCCGTCTTGACCCCCAGCCCGTACTGCTCGCCGGTCGGGAAGGTCGTGGAGACCTCGAGGTCGTCACCCGCGAACGGCCCGAGCGTCGCGATGTCGTTGATCACCGCGTCCACGGTCCCCCCGCGCAGCGCCTGCACCTGCAGCCCGAGGTCCTCGAACTCCACGACGTCCAGCCCCTGCTCGGTGGCCCAGGCGAGGCCGGTCGTGGCCTGCTGCACCGCGACCTCCAGGCCCTCGAGGTCCTCGACCGAGGCGATCTGCGACCCGGCCGGGACGAGGAGCCCCTGGTCGGCGTCGAAGTACGGGTCGGAGAAGTCCATGTTCTCCTCCCGTTCCTCGGTGATGGTGATGCCGGACGCGACGATGTCGCAGTTGTTCGAGTTGAGGTCGGCCCCCGACTGGATGCCCTCGAACGGGGTGACCTTGATCTCGAGGTCGACCCCGAGGTCCTCGGCGACCTCGGCGACGATGTCCATGTCGAGGCCGACGACCTCGCCGCCCTCCTCGTACTCGAACGGCTCGTAGGGCGGGTTCGTGCACACCTCGAGGACACCCTCGGTGATGAGGTTGACCTCCTCGCCGTCGCCGGGCTCGTTGGCCGTGGACGAGCAGCCGGCGAGCAGCAGGGCACCCACGGCCACCGGGACCGTGAGCTTGGTCAGTGAGCGCATGGGGGTAGTCCTCTCCTGACGGACGCGTATGGCTATGCGTCCAGCATCATAGATATGCGATGGATCGCGTGCCGGGACGCACGTCCCAGAAGCGGCGATCCTCCCAGACCCTGCGTCACGGCACGATGCCGGGGACGTCACGAGCGTGTGTCGTCCCGCGGTGCGCGCCACCCCTCCCACGCCCACCCCCGCCCACCGCCAGGGTGGAGAGCTCCGGGCCCGGAGCTCTCCACGTGGGACGTGCAGGGCCCGGAACCTTCCACCGCGCGTTGGTCGGGCCCCGGACGTCCCACCGCGCGCCGTGGCTCAGGGCGCGGGGGCCAGCTCCGCCACCCGGACGAGGACGGTGCCCTCGGCGGCGTCGCCGGACGCCTGCAGGACGAGGTCACCGACCCGGCCGGCCGCACGCAGGTCCTCGGTGGCGGCCTCCGCGAGCGGCAGGTCCGCCCCGGGGACGCCCAGCTCGGCCCGCACGATGCCCGTGCGCATGGAGACCTTGGCCTCGGACTTCACCTTGCGCAGGGCGGCGAGCACCCGACCGGCGGCCCCCAGCCCGGCCGGCCCGACGCCGTCGGACGCCTCGCGCAGCGGGCCGGCGACCGGCCACGGGGCACGGTGCACGGAGCCCTCCCGCCACCACGACCACACCTCCTCGGTCGCGAAGGGGAGCACCGGGGCCAGCAGGCGCAGCACGACGTCGAGCGCGAGCCCCAGCGCGGCCCGCGCCGAGGCCGTGGCCGCCTCGTCCCACTGCTCGCCGCCGTAGGCGCGGTCCTTGACGAGCTCCAGGTAGTCGTCGCAGAACGTCCAGAAGAACGTCTCGGTGACCTCCAGGGCCCGGGTGTGGTCGAACGCCTCCAGCCCCGCGGTCGCCGCGTCGACCACGTCGGCGAGCGCGGCCAGCATCGCCCGGTCGACGGGCCGGGTCACCGCGGCGGCGTCGGCGGCGACGCCGCCCGTGATGCCGAGCACGAACTTGCTCGCGTTGAGCACCTTGATCGCCAGGCGCCGGCCGATCTTCATCTGGCCGACCTCGAACGCGGCGTCGGTGCCCAGGCGCGCCGACGCGGCCCAGTAGCGGACGGCGTCGGACCCGTACTCGGTGAGCAGCCCCATGGGCGTGACGACGTTGCCCTTGGACTTGGACATCTTCTTGCGGTCCGGGTCGAGGATCCACCCGCTGATCGCCGCGTGCGCCCACGGCAGCGAGCCGTGCTCGAGGTGGGACCGCACGACCGTCGAGAAGAGCCAGGTCCGGATGATGTCCTGCCCCTGGGGCCGCAGGTCCATCGGGAACACCCGGGCGAACAGGTCCGGGTCGCGCAGCCAGCCCCCGGCCACCTGCGGGGTGAGCGACGACGTCGCCCAGGTGTCCATGACGTCGGCCTCGCCGACGAAGCCGCCCGGGGCGCCGCGCTGCTCCGCGGTGAAGCCCGGCGGGACGTCGCTGCTCGGGTCGACGGGCAGGGTCGCCTCGTCGGGCACGATCGGGTGGTCGTGGTCGACGGTCCCGTCCTCGCGGACGCGGTACCAGAGCGGGATGGCGACGCCGAAGAACCGCTGGCGCGAGATGAGCCAGTCCCCGTTGAGTCCGTTCACCCAGTTCTCGTACCGGACCCGCATGAAGTCCGGGTGGAACGCCAGCTCGCGCCCGCGCGCCAGGAGCGCCTCGCGCAGCCCGGCGCCCGCGCCCTCGTCGCGCCCTCCGTTGCGGATGTACCACTGCCGGGACGTGACGATCTCCAGCGGCTTGTCGCCGCGCTCGTAGAAGTTCGTCATGCGCTGGGTGGGCACGGGCTCGCCCGCCAGCTCGCCGCTCGCGCGCAGCTGGTCGACGACTGCGCCACGGGCCCCGGTGGTCGTGCGGCCGGCGAGCTCGGCGTAGGCGGCGCGGCCGCGCTCGCTCGCGATCCACTCGGGCGTCTCGCGGACCAGCCGGCCGTCCTTGGCGACGACCGACCGGGTCGGCAGCTGCAGCTCGCGCCACCACTGGACGTCCGTCAGGTCGCCGAAGGTGCAGCACATCGCGATGCCGGCGCCCTTGTCGGGCTCCGCGGCAGGGTGGGCGAGCACGGGGATGTCGATGTCGAACAGGGGCGAGCGCGCCGTCGTCCCGAACAGGTGCTGGTAGCGCTCGTCGTCCGGGTGGGCGACGAGGGCGACCACGGCGGGGATGAGCTCAGGCCGGGTCGTCTCGATGTGGATCGGGGCACCCGTCGTGCCGTCGGCCTCGACGCGGTGGAACGCGACCCGGTGGAAGTGCCCGGGGTACTCGCGGGCCTCGAGCTCGGCCTGGGCGACAGCCGTCTGGTAGGTGACGTCCCACAGGCCGGGCGCCTCGGCCTGGTACGCCTCGCCGCGCGCGAGGTTGCGCAGGAACGCCGTCTGCGCGACGGCGCGCGCGTTCTCGTCGATGGTCTGGTAGGTGAGCGACCAGTCGACGGACAGCCCCAGGTGGTGCCAGAGGGCCTCGAACTGCCGCTCGTCCTCCACGGTGAGGCGCTCGCAGAGCTCGACGAAGTTGCGGCGGGAGACCGGCACCTGGTCGGCGGGCTTGACGTTCTTGCCGTCGGTGCCCTGGTGGGGCGGGGTGAAGCCCGCGTCGTAGGGCAGCGACGGGTCGCAGCGCACGCCGAAGTAGTTCTGGACGCGGCGCTCGGTGGGCAGGCCGTTGTCGTCCCAGCCCATCGGGTAGAAGACCTCGCGCCCGCACATGCGCTGGTAGCGGGCGAGGACGTCGGTGTGCGTGTAGCTGAACACGTGGCCCACGTGCAGCGACCCGGAGACCGTGGGCGGGGGCGTGTCGATGGAGAAGATCTCCTCGCGGGTGCGCGTCCTGTCGAAGGCGTACGTGCCCTGCTCCCGCCAGGCCGCGTCCCATCGCTCCTCGAGGCCGTCGAGGCTGACCTTGTCGGGTACCCGCGACGCGCCCGGTACGGCCGGCGCCGACGACGTCGGCGGTGCGGTCGGGGGCGCGGTGGGTGCCGGCTGGGCAAGGTCGCTCATGGCGGACGATTGTTCCAGACGGGGCGGGCGCGGCCGCACGGTGCGCGCTCGTCTACGCTGGTCGCTCCGCCATCGCCCGCCGAGGTGCCGGTGGTCGACGCCGTCCGGCCGGCCCCGACGCGCGCGCCGTCCGTCGAGGAGCCTCATGTCCCGCCCCGTCCCCGGACCGTCAGTGGCGCCGCCCTCCCCGCGCCGGCCCCTCGTGGTGCGGGCGGTGCTCTCGTTGCTCGTCCTCGCGGGCGCGACGGTGGCCGTCCTGACGTCGACGCCGACGCTCGGCCTGGACCTGCGGGGCGGCACCCAGGTGGTGCTGGAGACGCGGGACTCGCCGACCACGCAGGCCGACGCCGGGTCGACGGACCGGGCGCTCGAGGTGCTCCGTCGGCGCATCGACGCCCTCGGGGTCGCCGAGCCCACCGTCGTGCGTTCGGGCGAGCGACGGATCGTCGTGGAGATGCCGGGGCTGCAGGACCCCCGCGAGGCCGTCGAGGCGATCGGCCGGACCGCCCAGCTCACCTTCCACGCCGTCGAGGGCATCGCGTCCGAGCAGGGACTGCCGCCCGCCGGTGAGCAGATCGACCCCACCCGTCCGCTGGTCCTCGCCGACGAGGCGGGCGTGCCGCTCCAGCTCGCGGCCGCCGCGCTCACGGGCGAGGCGGTGACCGGCGCCCGCGCCACCACCGACCCGTCCCGGGGCCCCGCGTGGTTCGTCGAGATCGACTTCGCGGGCGAGGGACGCGCGGCGTGGGAGGAGCTGACCGCGACCGCGGCCTGCGTGCCGGACGGCGACCCCCGGCGACGCCTGGCCATCGCGCTGGACGGGGACGTCATCACGTCGCCGCAGGTGGGCCTCGACGTCCCGTGCGGGGCGGGCATCCTCGGCGGGACCACGACGATCACGGGCCGGTTCAGCCAGGCCGAGGCGCTCGAGCTGTCCGCGCTCATCCAGGGCGGCGCGCTGCCCGTGCCCGTCGAGGTGATCGAGCAGCGGACGGTCGGCCCCAGCCTCGGCGCCGCCGCGATCGACGCGAGCATCCAGGCCATCCTCGTCGGCCTCGTCCTGACCGCGCTGTTCATCATCGGGGTCTACCGGCTCATGGGCGTCCTCGCCATCGTCGCGCTCCTCTGCTACGCCCTCATCTCCTACGCCGCGCTCATCACGCTCGGTGCGACGGTGACGCTGCCCGGCCTGGCCGGCTTCGTGCTCGCCGTCGGCATGGCGGTGGACGCGAACGTCCTCGTCTACGAGCGGGCCCGCGAGGAGCGCATCCTGGCGTCCCGGACCCTGCTGCGCTCGGTCACGGAGGGCTTCCGGCGCGCCTTCTCGGCGATCGCCGACTCGAACGTCACGACGCTCATCTCGGCTGGGCTGCTGTTCTTCCTCGCCTCCGGCCCGGTGCGCGGCTTCGGTGTCACCCTGACCATCGGCGTCATCGCCTCGTTCTTCTCGGCGCTCGTCATCACGCGCGTGCTCGCCCAGTCGGTCGCCGCGACGAGGCTTCTCGAGCGCCACCCGCGCCTCAGCGGGCTCGACACGCTCGGCGCCTTCCGACGGCGCGTGGTCGGGTGGGACCCCGACCTGCTCGCCCGCGCGGGGCGGTGGCTCGCGGTCGCCCTGGTCGTCGTCGGTGTCGCGGCGACCGGGCTCGTCGCTCGCGGGATCGAGCTCGGGGTGGAGTTCACGGGTGGGCGCAGCATCCAGTACGCGACGGACCAGCCGCTGACGGCCGACGAGGCGCGCGAGGCGGTCGCCGCGGCGGGCTTCCCCGGAGCCGTCGTGCAGCAGGCCGGGGACGCCGACATCGCTGTGCGGACCCCGCCGATCGACGACGCCGAGCAGCAGCGCATCCGCGACGCGCTCGCCGAGGTCGCCGGCGGCGCGGAGGTGGTCAGCGACGAGCTCATCGGCCCGAGCCTCGGCGACGAGCTGCGCCGGAACGCGCTCATCGCCCTCGCGGTCGCGCTCGCCGCGCAGCTCGCCTACCTCGCGTTCCGGTTCCACTGGACGTTCAGCAGCGGCGCCGTCGCGTCGCTCGCGACGAACGTGCTCGTCGTGCTCGGGGTCTTCGCCTGGCTCGGCAAGACCCTCGACGGCGTCTTCCTGGCGGCGCTGCTGACGATCATCGGCTACTCGGTCAACGACTCCGTCGTCGTGTTCGACCGCGTCCGCGAGACCTGGCGGTCCCGGCACGACGAGCCGTTCCACCGCCTCGCGGGGGAGGCCGTGCTGCAGACCCTGCCGCGCACGGTGAACACCGGCGCGAGCACCCTGTTCGTCCTGCTCGCGCTGCTGTTCCTGGGCGGCAGCTCGCTCGGGGACTTCGCGCTCGCGCTCGTGCTCGGCATCGTGGTCGGGACCGTGGGCACCGTCGCGGTGGCGGTCCCGCTGACGATCCTGCTCCAGCGCCGGTGGCCGACGGCGGCGCCGGTGCCCAAGGAGAAGGCGCCCCTGCGCCCGCGGGCCGGCGACCGCACCGACGGCGCCGTCGTCTGACCGCGCCCTCGCGGCCGGCACCCCGAGCGGCGGCCGCGCGCCGTCCCCCGAACGGTGGTGCCTCGACCCGGGGGGCCCCGGTTACTCTCGCGCGATGCGGATGGGGG
>JAEZAR010000030.1 GCA_023430425.1 Actinomycetes bacterium
CCCCGGCGGGGTGCCGTCGCACGTCGCACCCGAGACCCCGGGGTCCATCCACGAGGGCGGCGAGCTGGGCTACGCGCTCAGCCACGCGTACGGCGCGGCGTTCGACAACCCCCACCTGCTCGTCGCCGCCGTCGTCGGCGACGGCGAGGCGGAGACCGGCCCGCTGGCGACGAGCTGGCACTCGAACAAGTTCGTCAACCCGCTCCAGGACGGCATCGTCCTGCCGATCCTCCACCTCAACGGGTACAAGATCGCGAACCCGACGGTGCTCGCGCGCATCAGCGACAACGAGCTCCACGACCTCATGGTCGGCTACGGGCACACGCCGCACGTCTTCACCGCCGGGTTCGACGACGAGCCCCACCTCGAGACGCACCGGCGCTTCGCGCGCCTGCTCGACGACGTCCTCGACGAGATCGCCGCGATCAAGGCCCGCGCCGCCACCGGCGACCTCACCCGCCCGATGTACCCGATGATCGTCTTCCGCACCCCGAAGGGCTGGACCGGTCCCGAGGTCATCGACGGCAGGAAGACCGTCGGGTCGTGGCGGGCCCACCAGGTGCCGCTCGCCAGCGCCCGCGACACCCCCGAGCACCTCGCGGTCCTCGAGACGTGGCTGCGGTCCTACCGGCCCGACGAGCTCTTCGACACGACCGGCAGGGTCGACGAGGACGTGAGCGCCCTCGCGCCGCGCGGCGACCTGCGGATGAGCGCCAACCCGCACGCCAACGGCGGGCTGCTGCTGCGCGACCTGCGCCTGCCGGACTTCCGCGAGTTCGCCCAGGACGTGCCCGCCCCCGGGGCGACGTTCGCCGAGGCGCCGCGGGTGCTCGGCGAGTACCTCACCGAGGTCATCCGGCGGAACCCGGACAACTTCCGGATCTTCGGCCCGGACGAGACCGCGTCGAACCGTCTCCAGGCGGTCTACGAGGTGACGGGCAAGCAGTGGAACGCGGAGATCTTCGGACCCGAGGTCGACGAGAACCTCGTGCGCGCCGGCCGCGTCATGGAGATGCTCTCCGAGCACCAGTGCCAGGGGTGGCTCGAGGGGTACCTGCTCACCGGGCGGCACGGGCTGTTCACCAGCTACGAGGCGTTCATCCACATCGTCGACTCGATGTTCAACCAGCACGCCAAGTGGCTCAAGGTGACGAACCACATCCCGTGGCGGCGGCCGGTCGCGAGCCTCAACTACCTGCTGTCGAGCCACGTGTGGCGCCAGGACCACAACGGCTTCAGCCACCAGGACCCGGGGTTCATCGACCACGTGGTGAACAAGAAGGCGGAGATCGTCCGCGTCTACCTGCCACCGGACACGAACACCCTGCTGTCGACCTACGACCACTGCCTGCGCAGCCGCAACTACGTCAACGTGGTGGTGGCGGGCAAGCAGCCGGCCCCCAACTTCCTCACGATGGACGAGGCCATCGCGCACTGCGCGCGCGGCGTCGGGATCTGGGAGTGGGCCGGCACGGAGGAGCGCGGGGAGGACCCCGACGTCGTGCTCGCCTGCGCGGGCGACGTCCCCACCCTGGAGGTCCTCGCGGCGGCGGACATCCTGCGGCGCAACCTGCCGGACCTGAACGTGCGCGTGGTCAACGTGGTCGACCTCATGCGCCTGCAGGACGAGCGGGAGCACCCGCACGGGCTGTCGGACCGCGACTTCGACACGATCTTCACCCCCGACAAGCCGATCATCTTCGCCTACCACGGGTACCCGTGGCTCATCCACCGCCTCACCTACCGGCGCAACGGGCACGCCAACCTGCACGTGCGCGGCTACAAGGAGGAGGGCACCACCACGACGCCGTTCGACATGGTGATGCTCAACGACCTCGACCGGTTCCACCTCGTCATCGACGTCATCGACCGGGTGCCGAGCCTGGGGACCCGCGCCGCGGAGCTGCGCCAGGAGATGCAGGACGCCCGCCTGCGGGCCCGGCAGTACACCCGCGACCACGGCGAGGACATGCCCGAGGTCCGGGACTGGATGTGGCCCGACGCCGAGGCCGGCGGCCAGGAGGGCACGCTGCAGCAGAACCTCACCGCGACGGCGAGGACCGCGGGGGACAACGAGTAGCCCCGCCGCACGACACGCCCCGCGAGACCCGCGGGACGACGACACGTAGTAGGAGCCATGGCCCGCAGCCTGTACATCACCTCGTCCGAGGGCGACACCGGCAAGTCGACGATCGCCCTCGGCATGGTCGACCTGCTCAGCCGCACCGTGCGGCGCGTGGGCGTCTTCCGCCCGGTCGCCCGGTCCTCCGACCAGGTCGACTACGTGCTCGAGCTGCTGCTCGCCCATGACGGCGTGGACCTGACGTACGAGCAGTGCGTGGGGGTGACGTACGAGGAGGTGCACGCCGACCCGGAGGCGGCCCTGGCGCGGATCGTCTCCCGCTACCACGACATGGCGCGCGAGTGCGACGCGGTCGTCGTGGTCGGCACCGACTACACCGACGTCGTGGGCCCCACCGAGCTCTCCTACAACGCCCGGATCGCCGCGAACCTCGGCGCGCCGGTGCTCCTGGTGGTGCGGGGCACGGGCCGGCGGCCCGACGCCGTGCGGCAGTCGGCGGAGGTCAGCCTCGCCGAGCTCCGGGCGCAGCACGCGGAGGCGGTGGCCGTCATCGCGAACCGCTGCGAGCCCGACGAGGTCTCGGCGGTGCGGGAGGCGCTCACGGCGCTCGCGCTGCCCGCCTGGGCCGTGCCCGAGGACCAGCTGCTCGCGGCGCCGACCGTCCGCGCGGTCATGGAGGCCGTCGGCGGCCACCTCGTCGCGGGCGACGAGTCGCTGCTCGGCCGGGAGGCGCTCGACCTGCTCGTGGGCGCGATGTCCCTGGAGCACCTGCTCGAGCGCCTCACCGACGGCGCCGTGGCGATCGCGCCCGGGGACCGCGGGGACATCCTGCTCGGGCTCGTCTCCGCGCACGCGGCGGAGGGCTTCCCGTCGCTCGCCGGCATCGTCCTCAACGGCGGGTTCTCGCCGCCGGAGGTCATCACCCGGCTGGTGGGCGGCCTGGGCCAGCGGCTGCCCATCATCCAGACCGACCAGGGCACCTTCCGCACGGCGAGCCGCGCCGCGGCCGTCCGCGGGCGCCTCACGGCGGACTCCCAGCGCAAGGTCGACACGGCCCTGGCGCTCTTCGAGCGGCACGTGGACGGCGCGGAGGTGCTCCAGCGGCTCGACGTGTCGCGGCCGAGCGTCGTGACGCCGCTGATGTTCGAGTACGAGCTGCTCGCGCGGGCCCGCGGCGACCGCAAGCACATCGTCCTGCCGGAGGGCAGCGACGACCGCATCCTGCGGGCGGCGTCCACGCTGCTCCAGCGCGACGTCGCCGACCTGACGATCCTCGGCAACGAGGCGGCGATCCGGGCGCGGGCGACCGAGCTCGGGCTGGACATCAGCGCCGCGAAGGTGATCGACCCGAAGGAGGGCGAGCTCTTCGAGCGCTTCTCCCACGAGTACGCCGAGCTGCGCAAGCACAAGGGCATGACCGTCGAGCGGGCGCGGGAGATCGTCGGCTCCGTGTCCTACTTCGGCACGATGATGGTCCACGCGGGCCTCGCCGACGGCATGGTCTCCGGTGCGATCCACACGACCGCCCACACCATCCGGCCGGCGTTCGAGATCATCAAGACGACGCCCGACGTGTCGATCGTCTCGAGCGTGTTCTTCATGGCGCTCGAGGACCGGGTGCTGGTGTACGGCGACGCGGCCGTCAACCCGGACCCGACCGCCGAGCAGCTCGCCGACATCGCGATCTCCTCCGCGGGCACTGCCCAGCAGTTCGGCATCGAGCCGCGGATCGCGATGCTGTCCTACTCGACCGGGGAGTCGGGCACCGGCCCCGACGTCGAGAAGGTCCGCGCGGCCACCGCGCTCGTGCGCGAACGGCGGCCCGACCTCGACGTCGAGGGCCCCATCCAGTACGACGCCGCGGTGGACGCCTCGGTGGCGAAGACGAAGATGCCGGAGTCCACCGTGGCCGGCCGGGCGACGGTGTTCGTCTTCCCGGACCTCAACACGGGCAACAACACCTACAAGGCCGTCCAGCGGTCGGCCGGCGCGGTCGCCATCGGACCGGTGCTGCAGGGCCTGCGCAAGCCCGTCAACGACCTGTCGCGCGGGGCGCTCGTGCAGGACATCGTCAACACCGTGGCCATCACCGCCATCCAGGCGCAGGCGATCGGCGAGACCGACCAGAAGGAGAGCAAGTGAGCGAGCACGTCCTCGTCCTCAACTCGGGGTCCTCGTCGATCAAGTACCAGCTGATCGACGTCGGGACCGGCGAGGCGCTCGCGGTCGGCCTCCTGGAGCGGATCGGGCAGCCCGTGGCCGGTGTCCGGCACGAGGGTCCGGACGGGCGCACGACGCTCGAGCAGGAGCTCGCCGACCACGAGGCGGGCATCGCGACCATGCTCCGGCTCTTCCGCGAGCACGGGCCGCACCCGGACACGTGGCGCCTGGTCGCCGTCGGGCACCGCGTCGTGCAGGGCGGCGACCGCTTCCCGGGGCCCGCCGTGGTCGACGACGCCGTCGAGGCGGCCATCGAGGAGCTCGCGACGCTGGCACCGCTGCACAACCCGGCGAACCTGTCGGGCATCCGCGCCGCCCGCAAGGCCTACCCCGACGTCCCCCACGTCGTCGTGTTCGACACCTCGTTCCACACGACGCTGCCGCCCGAGGCGTACACGTACGCGATCGACCGCGAGCTCGCGGAGCGGTACGCGGTGCGCCGGTACGGGTTCCACGGCACCTCCCA
This sequence comes from Actinomycetes bacterium, assembly GCA_023430425.1. The sequence goes on from JAEZAR010000030.1 coordinate 4,770, forward strand.
CCGGTACGTCTCCCAGCGTGCCGCGGCGCTGCTCGGCAAGGACCCGGCGGAGGTCAAGGTCATCGTCGCCCACCTCGGCAACGGCGCCTCGATGACCGCCGTGTCCGGGGGCCGCTCCGTCGAGACCTCGATGGGCCTGACCCCCCTCGAGGGCCTCGTCATGGGCACCCGGTCGGGCGACGTCGACCCGGCGCTCACGTTCCACCTCGGCCGCGTCGCGGACCTCGACGTCGACGAGCTGGACGACCTGCTCAACCGGCGCTCCGGCCTGCTCGGCCTCGCGGGGGTCTCCGACCTGCGCGACGTGCACGACCGCATCGCCGCCGGGGACGCGGCCGCCCGGGTCGCCCTCGACGTCTACTGCCACCGGCTCAAGAAGTACCTCGGCGCGTACCTCGCGATCCTCGGCGGGCTCGACGCCGTCGCCTTCACGGCGGGGGTCGGGGAGAACGACGACATCGTCCGGCTGCAGACCCTCCAGGGCCTCGAGCACCTCGGCATCGTCGTCGACCCCGAGCGCAACGAGGGCCGGAAGAAGGCCGAGACCCTCATCTCCACCGACGACTCTCCGGTCAAGGTCTTCGTCGTGCCGACCAACGAGGAGCTCGAGATCGCGCGCGAGGCGGTCGCGCTCGCACGCGGCAGGCAGGCGTAGGCCGGTTCGCTCAGGCGCCGAGCCGGTCGGCGAGGAACCCCACGACGCGGCGCAGCGGCGGCATCGGGTCGACGCCGCCGAAGCAGTGGTCCGCGCCGGGCACCAGCTCGAGCTCGACGTCCTGCGCGCCCGCCGCCACGAGCGCCTCGGACAGGCGCACGCTCTGCCGTGCGGGGACGACCAGGTCGCTGTCGCCCGTGATGAGCAGGGTGGGCGGGGCACCGGGGTGGACGTGGGTGATCGGCGACGCGGCCGCCCACGCCGCCGGGTCGTCGTCGGGCAGCACCCCCATGAGGTGCGCCTCGGGTGAGTCCTCGAGCCGGAAGGCCGGGCCGACCTCCTCGGGCGTCCAGTCGTGCAGGTCGGTGACGGCGTAGAGCAGGGCGGCGGCCTGCACGGACACAGGTCCGGTGCCGGTCAGGGCCAGGATCGCCGCCAGGTGCCCGCCCGCGCTCTCGCCCGCGATCCCGACGCGTGAGCCGTCCACCCACAGGGCGTCGGCGTGGTCGCGCACGAAGCGCACGGCATCCGCGACGTCCTCCGCCGGCGCCGGCCAGCGGGCCTCCCCCGAGAGTCGGTAGTCCACCGTCGCGACGGCGAGCCCGGCGGCGACGAGCTCGGCGAACAGCGAGCCGGGCGGCCACACCGACGGCAGGAGGCGCCGGTCGCCCTCCCACCATGCGCCGCCGTGCACCCACACCACCACCGGCACGGGCCCCGCGTGGCGCACGGGCACGTGGACGTCCATGAGCAGCGGACGGAAGCCGGTCCGCTCGGCGTAGGTCACCCCGCGGTGGCAGACCGCCCCCGGGACGACGGCGGGGACGTCCAGCCCGCCCTGGAGGGCACCGGGCAGGGAGGTGGTCGACATGATCGCCAGCCTACGTCCCGGCTCATTTCCGGTTCAGTGACGGCTTCGTAGAAGAAGCTGACGTCCGACGCCTTGGGCCCTTTAAACC
>JAEZAR010000115.1 GCA_023430425.1 Actinomycetes bacterium
GCGGCGGCCGACCGGGCGGCCGCGGACGCCGAGGCGCGGCGACGAGCGGAGGCCCAGGCCTGGCTGGCCGAGTTCCACGCGCGCTCCGACCGCGGTCAGGCGTGGGCGGCCGCCGCCCAGCAGGCCGCCCTGGTGCTCGCCGACGCGGATGCCGTCCTCGTCGCCTCCGCGGGCCAGGTGGCCGACGACGCCGTCCGCCTCGCCCTCGCGGTGTCCGTCCAGCAGGCGCGCGACCTGCTCGCGGCCGCACCCGCGGACCCCGACGAGGAGGGGACCGGTGCGCTCGAGGCGGCGACCGCCGCCGTCGTGACGGGCACCGCCGCGGTGCTCGAGGCCCAGGCGGTCTGGCAGGCGGAGCAGGAGCGGGTCGCACAGGCCGCCGCCGCCGCGCCTCGGGGGTCCCCGGCCCGGGGCTGGCCGCACGACGGCGCCGCTCCCGACTGCGGAGGACCCGACTCGTACGAGCCCTCGCAGGGCGGGACGTTCCGCACCTCGGTGCCGACCGAGGACGGCGACGGCTCCAACGGCCGGATGCCCCGCTCGGCGATGACCGCGTTGGCGTGGTGCACCGACAACCTCGGCAACCAGCAGTGGCTGCGCACCGACGCCGCCGAGGCGCTCGTCCGGCTCAACGACGCGTTCCGGGCGCAGTTCGGCGAGAACATCGCCATCGACCTGTCGTACCGGTCCTACGAGGACCAGGTGCGCGCCCGCGAGCTGTTCGGCTCGCTCGCGGCCCGACCAGGGACGTCGAACCACGGGTGGGGGACGGCCTTCGACACGTGGGAGTGGGCGGCCTACGGCTTCGGGACGCCGCGGTACGAGTGGCTGGTGGCGAACGGCCCGACGTTCGGCTGGCACGCGCCCGCCTGGGCGCGCCAGAACGGCTCGAACCCCGAGTACTGGCACTTCGAGTACACCGGTTGAGCCGCTCGCGGTCAGGGGCTCCTCGCGGTCAGGGGCTCCTCGCGGTCAGCGGCTCCTCGCGGTCAGCAGCTCCTCGCGGTCAGCAGCTCCTCGCGGTCAGGGGCTCCTCGCGGTCAGCGGCTCGTCGCGCGCCGGTACTGCGCGTTCGCGAGCGGGACGAACACGAGGAGGATCGCACCGGCCCACGCGAACGTGTAGAGCACGGGGTTCTCCAGCGCCCAGCTCCCGGCGACGGGAGTCGCGTCCCCCTGCACGTTCCCGAACAGCTCCCGGGCCGCCTGCGTCACCGTGGAGACGGGGTTCCACTCGGCGAACCGCTGCAGCGGGGCCGGGAGCGTCTCGAGCGGGACGAAGGTGTTCGCGATGAACGTCAGCGGGAAGATGATGATGAAGGCGGCGTTGTTGACGACCTCGGGGCTCGGGACGAGCATCCCCACCCACGCCATGATCCACGAGATCGCGTACGCGAAGACCAGGAGCGTGAGGTACCCGAGCAGCGCCTCGCCGAGGGACCCGCGGATCCGCCAGCCCACCACCAGCCCGGTCAGGGACATCACGACCAGCACCAGGACGTTGTTGATCACGTCGCTGAACGTGCGCCCGGTCAGCACCGCCGAGGGTGCCATGGGCAGCGACCGGAACCTGTCGATGATGCCCTTGCGCACGTCGTCGGCGAGCGCGTAGCCGGTGATGGTGGCGCCGAACACGACGGTCTGGGCGAAGATCCCCGCCATGAGGAACTCGCGGTAGGCGAGGCTGCTCTGGCCCGCGAGCGAGCCGCCGATCGCCCCACCGAACACGTAGGCGAACAGCAGCACGAACATGATCGGCTGGAGCGTGGTGAACACAAGCAGGTCGGGGACCCGCTTGATCTTGGTGATGTTGCGCCGCGCGACGACGTCGGCGTCCGCGATGACCGTGGGGACCCTCATCGGGCCGCCTCCTTCCGTGCGGTGCGGCGGTCGGCCGCGGGAGCGCCGTCCTGGACGGCCTCGGACTCCTCGGCCGGGCGCCCGGTGAGGGTGAGGAAGACGTCGTCGAGCGTGGGCCGACGCAGGCCCACGTCGTCGACGACGACGCCGGCCCCGTCGAGGCGCCGCAGCGCGTCGGCGAGCACGGCCGACCCGCCCGAGACCGGCAGGAGCACCGCCCTGCGGTGCTCGTCGACCGAGGGCTCCGCGACGCCGAGGGGCGCGAGCAGCGCTGCCGCCTCGGCCACCCGGCCCGCGTCGCGCAGCGTCACGTCGAGCCGGTCACCGCCCACCTGCGCCTTGAGCTCGTCCGCCGTCCCCCGGGCGATGACCCGCCCGTGGTCGATGACGACGATCGTGTCGGCCAGCCGGTCGGCCTCCTCCAGGTACTGGGTGGTGAGCAGCAGGGTCGTGCCGCCCGCCACGAGCCGGCCGATGACGTCCCACATCTCCGTGCGACCGCGCGGGTCCAGGCCCGTGGTGGGCTCGTCGAGGAAGAGCACGGGCGGGTCGGCGACGAGCGCCCCGGCCAGGTCCAGCCGGCGCCGCATGCCGCCGGAGTAGGTCCGGCTCGGCCGGTCCGCCGCCTCCTCGAGCCCGAACTGCGCGAGCAGCTCGCGCGCCCGCTCGCGGGCCCGGCGGCGGCCCAGGTGGTACAGCCGGCCGATCATGACGAGGTTCTCGAACCCGGTGAGGTACTCGTCGACCGCGGCGTACTGCCCGGACAGCCCGATGCGGCGGCGCACCTCCCGCGGCGCACGCAGCACGTCGACGCCGGCCACCTCGGCCGTCCCCTCGTCAGGGCGCAGCAGCGTGGACAGGATGCGCACCATCGTCGTCTTGCCGGCCCCGTTGGGGCCCAGGAGCCCCAGCACGGTACCGCGCGGCACCGAGAGGTCCACCCCGGCGAGCGCCGTGACGTCGCCGTACCGCTTGACCAGCCCCCGCGCGACGACGGCGGGGTCCCCTGCGCCCGTGTGCTCCATGACGCCGAGGCTAGGACCTAGGTCCCACACGGGGACATCCCGTTCTCCTCCGGGCGAACCGGCGCGCCCGCCGCGCGCCCGTCGCGCGCCCGTCGCCCCGGCCGTCGCCCCGGCACGCCCACGCGGCGCGTCGTGACGCGTC
>JAEZAR010000126.1 GCA_023430425.1 Actinomycetes bacterium
GGCTACGACAACTGGGAGGTGCTGGCGCTCAACGCGCGCCCGGAGCTGACCAGCATCGACATCAATCTCGAACGGCTGGGGCGGCTCGCCGCGCAGCGGCTCTCCGCGGCGATCGCCGGGGAGCCGCACCACGGCGTCGAGGTCGTGCCCTGCCGGTTGGTGGCGCGCGCGTCGACCGCGCCGATCGGCTGAGCACGCGCGGGGCCGGTCCCCGGCTCGGCGCGCGCCCGGGACGGCGCGGCGTGGGCATTCCTCCCCATGCCGCACCGCGCCGAGATGCCCAGAACCCCCGACGCGGCGCCGGCCCGCCGCTTCCTAGCGTCGCAGCCATGGACACCACGGCACCCGACAGCCCGGCCACCGACACCCCGGCACCCGACACCCCGGCCACCGACACCACGGCCCGCGGCACCGCGGACCTGCACGGCACCCAGATCGAGACCGTCGTCATCGGCGCGGGCCAGGCCGGTCTGGCCACCGGCTACCACCTGCGCCGGCTCGGCCGCCCCTTCGTCATCCTCGACGCCGCGGCGCGCGTCGGCGACGGCTGGCGCCGGCAGTGGGACACCCTGCGGCTCTACTCCCCCGCACAGGTCGACGGCCTGCCCGGCCTCCCGTTCCCGGCACCCCGGTGGACCTTCCCCGGCAAGGACCAGGTCGCCGACTACCTCGAGGACTACGCCCGCCACTTCGACCTCCCGGTCCGCCACGGCACCCGCGTGACGGGGCTCGAGCGCGACGGCGACCGCTACCTCGTCACCACCGACCGCGGCACCATCCGCTGCGAGAACGTCGTCGTCGCGACCGGCACCTTCGGCCGGACGCCGCACGTCCCCGAGGTCGCACACGACCTCGACCCGGGCATCCTCCAGCTCCACTCCAGCGAGTACCGCCGGCCGCGCCAGCTCCGCGAGGGCCCGGTGCTCGTCGTCGGCGCGAGCCACTCGGGCAGCGACATCGCGTTCGAGGTCGCCGCCACCCACCCGACGATCCTGGCCGGGCGGGACTGCGGGCAGATCCCGCCCCGCCTGGAGTCGCGGGCCATGCACGTCCTGTTCCCGGTCCTGCTCTTCGCCTGGCGGCACGTCGTCACGCGCCGGACCCCGGTCGGGCGCCGGGAGATGCGCGAGGTCCGTGCCCACGGCGGGCCGATGCTGCGGGTCAAGCGCGCGGACCTCGCGGCTCGCGGCGTCGAGCGCGTCACGACCCGCATCGAGGAGGCCCGCGGCGGCCGGCCCGTCGTCGACGGCTCGCCCCGGGAGGTCGCCACCGTCGTCTGGGCGACCGGCTTCCGGCAGGTCTTCGACTGGATCCACCTGCCGGTCATCGGCCCCGACGGCTACCCGCGCGAGCTGCGCGGCGTCGTCGCCGACGCCCCCGGTCTGTACTTCGTCGGTCTCAGCTTCCAGTACGCGTTCAGCTCGATGCTCCTCGCCGGCGTGGGCCGGGACGCGCGCTACGTCGTCGACCACCTCGCCGCGCGTGCCCGGCGCCGTGTGCGGGAGGGGCTCCCGGCGGCGGCCTGAGCGGACGTACGCTCGCACGCGGAGGTTCGCACGATGGCAGCCGTCGCGCTCGCCGACGCCCGGCCCGCCTTCGACCGAGGCGCGTGGGACGTCGCGTTCGAGGCATGGTCCGGCGCCGACCCCGACGCGCTCGGCGTCGCCGACCTCGAGGACCTCGCCACGGCCGCCGAGCTCCTCGGCGACCACGAGGCCGCGGTCCGCGCGCTCCAGCGCGCCTTCCTGCGCCGCGAGCACGACGGCGACGCCGCCGGGGCGATCACCTGCGCGTTCCGGCTGGCGATGACGTCGGCCGCGCATGGAGCGCCGGCCATGGCCGCCGGCTGGACCTCGCGCGCGGAGGACCTTCTCGCCGAGACCGACGGCGACGGGCCGGCGCGCGGCTGGGTCGCCTTCCTGCTCATGTTCCGGGCGCTCGGCGCGGGTGCGTACGCCGACGCGGCCGCCGCCGCGGACGAGGTGACCGCCGTCGGCCGCCGCACCCGGGACGCGGACCTCATCGCCATGGGGCTCTGCAGCCAGGGCCGGATGGCGCTCTACGCGGGCAGGGTCGCCGAGGGGCTGGCGCTGCTCGACGAGTCGATGGTCCGCGTGCTCGCGGGCGAGGCGTCGCCCGTCGTCGCCGGCCACGTGTACTGCACGGCGATCGAGGGGTGCCAGGAGATCAGCGACGTCGGGCGGATGGCGGAGTGGACCTCCGCCCTCGAGCGGTGGTGCGCCGCGCAGCCCGGCCTGCTCGCGTTCACCGGCCAGTGCGCCGTCCACCGCGGTCAGCTGATGCGCGTGCGCGGCGAGTGGTCCGCCGCGCTCGACGAGTACGCCCTGGCCGCCGACCGGTACCGGCGGGTGGGTGCGCCCGACGCCGCCGCGCTCGCCGCCTACGAGGCGGCGGAGGTGCACCGGCTGCGCGGGGAGTGGGCCCAGGCCGACGCCGCCTACGCCGACGCCGCCGACCACGGGTTCGACCCGCAGCCCGGCCTGGCGC
>JAEZAR010000160.1 GCA_023430425.1 Actinomycetes bacterium
GTCGTACGCCGGCCTGCGCGGCGTCCTGCGGGACGCGCTGGAGGACCGGACGTACGCCGTGGCGCGCGGCGTGGCCGGCGTCCTGACGGCCGCGCGCGAGCTCGACGCCGACCTGCGGGCGACCACGAGCCTCGCGCTGCTGTCGACGGTCCACGACGTGCGCGGGCAGCTCGCCGGGCTCGTGCACGACGGCTTCGTCGCCGACGCGGGGGCGGACCGGCTCCCGCACCTCGTCCGCTACCTGCGTGCCGCGCGTCACCGGCTGGCCAAGGCTGCCGAGAACCTCGCGCGCGACGAGTCGCTGGCGTGGCAGGTCGCCGAGCTGGCCGAGGCGTACGACGACGCGGTGGCCGCCGCACGTGCCGCCGCACCCGACGCCACGCGGGACGCACGACTGGCGCAGGCGCGCTGGCTCGTGGAGGAGCTGCGGGTGTCGCTCTTCGCGCAGCAGCTCGGCACGCCCGTCCCCGTCAGTGCCAAGCGGATCCGCGCGCTCCTGGCGTGACGGGGCACCGCGCCGGCCCGTCGACCCCCGCGGCGCACGGGCCCGCGCCGCGCCGACCGGGCGCGTCCTCCCACACCTCACCCGGGCGGCTCCGTACATTTGCGCGCGTGACGGACACCCGGGGCGACGGCGCGCTCCTGCGCGCGCTCGTCGGGGGCAAGGCTGCGCCGCCGGACATCCGCACCCTCCGGGACGTCCACACGGGCCTGGTCCTCCTGCCCGACGAGGCACCGGTCGCGGGGAGCAAGCCGGCCGACGCCGCCGTCGTCGCGCCGAAGGTGCGCCGCAGCGCGAGCTGACCGCCGTCAGGCCGTCCGGCGCCGGAACAGGGCGGCGGAGGCGAACGCCCCGACGACGGCGATCCCGACACCCCACGCGACCGCGGCCGGCCACCGGTCCGTCGGTCCGCCCATGAGCAGGCCGCGGATCGTCTCGATGACGGGTGTCGCGGGCTGGTGCTCGGCGAAGCCCCGGAGCCACGCGGGCATCGTGCCGACGGGCACGAACGCGCTGGACGCGTAGGGCAGGAAGAGCACGGCGAAGGTGAACCCGCTCGCCGCCTCCGCGCTCGGCGAGACGATGCCGATCGCCGTGGACACCCAGGTCACCGCCAGGACGAAGAGCGCGAGGACGCCCGCGGCGGCGAGCCAGGCCGCCGCGTCGCCGGTCGGCCCGAAGCCGAGCAGCAGGGCGACGCCCACCACGAGGGCCGTCGCGACGGCGTTGCGGAGCAGGCTCGCGACGACGTGGCCCGTCAGGACCGCCCCGGCCGCGACCGGCATCGTGCGCAGGCGCGTCACGATGCCCTCCGTCATGTCGCCCGCCACCCCGACCGCGGTCTGGGAGGCCCCGTAGGCGGCGCAGATGAGCACGACGCCGGGGACGACGTAGTCGACGTACCGCTCGCCCGTGCTGATGGCACCGCCGAAGACGGTGACGAACATGAGCATGAGCAGGACCGGCAGCAGGATCGACAGCAGGAGGGTGTCGACCTCGCGCGTGCTGCGCCGGACGCTCCGCCCGACCAGGGCACCGGTGTCGGCGAGCGCGCTCATGCCGCCACCTCGCCGTCCGCGGGGCGTGCGGGGCGGCCCGTCAGCGCCAGGAACGCGTCGTCGAGCGTCGGCTCGTGCAGCCGCCAGCGCGCGTCGTCGGGCGCGTCGGCGAGGAGCCGGCGGGCATCGGCCACGGTCCCGTCGGTGGCGTGTCGCCGCGTCACCCCGCTGGCGTCCGTGACCTCGAGGTGCGCCTGACCGACCCGGCGCTTGAGCTCCGTGGCCGGCCCGCGGGCGACGACCCGGCCGTGGTCGACCACGGCGACCTCGTCGGCAAGACGGTCCGCCTCCTCGAGGTACTGCGTGGTCAGCAGCACGGCCGTGCCTGAGTCGGCGACCTGCCGCACGACCTGCCAGACCGCGGCACGGGACCGCGGGTCCAGGCCCGTCGTCGGCTCGTCGAGGAAGAGGACCTGCGGTGGCCGCAACAGGCTGACGGCGAGGTCGAGCCGTCGGCGCATCCCTCCGGAGTAGGTCGTCACGCGCCGGGACGCGGCGTCGGCGAGCCCGAATCGCTCCAGGGAGTCGTCGGCCGCCGCGCGGGCGTCGCGCCGGGAGAGCCCGAGGAGCCGGGCCATGAGGACGAGGTTCTCGCGCCCCGTGAGCCGCTGGTCGACGGACGTCTCCTGGCCCGTGACGCTGATGGCGGCGCGCACCCTCGCCGCCTCCCGGACGACGTCGTGACCCGCGACGAGGGCCCGTCCACCGGCCGGGCGGAGCAGCGTCGCGAGCACCCGGACGATCGTGGTCTTGCCGGCTCCGTTCGGGCCGAGCAGCGCGAGCACGCGCCCCGCCGGCACCGCGAAGGAGACGTCATCGACGGCGAGGTGGTGGCCGTAGGCCACCCGGAGGCCGTCGACCTCGACGGCGTGCGCCAGGCGGCCGGCCCGGGGCAGCGACGGAAGTGTGTATCTCATAGACGAAAGTCTGCCCACCACAGCCGTCGTTTGTCTACGGCGCACACCAACACTGTCTGCCGCGTACACCGATAGGCTCGCCGCAGGAGGTGGGATGCACGACGACGCGCCGCTGCCGCCCGGGATGGCCGTCCTGTGGCGCCAGGTCGACGACCGCCCGCGGCCCGGCAGGCGCCCCGGGCTCACCCTCGACGGGATCGCTGCCGCGGCCATCGACCTGGCCGACGCCGACGGGCTGGCCGCCGTCTCGATGGCGCGGGTGGCGGAGCGGCTCGGCGTCACGACGATGGCGCTCTACCGGTACGTCGCCGGGAAGGACGACCTGCTCGCCCTGATGTACGACTGCGCGATGACGGTCCCCCCGCTCCCCGCGGACGGGCCGTGGCGGGACCGACTGGAGGCCTGGTGCCGCGCCCAGCTGGACCTCGTGCACCGGCACCCGTGGGTCGTGGAGCTCATCGGGCTGCCCCCGATCGGCCCCAATCGGGTGCGCTGGATCGAGACCGGCCTCGCCGCGCTCTCCGGCACCCCGCTGCCGGTCGACCTCCAGGTGGCCGTCGTCGGCATGCTCAGCCTCCACGTGCTCACCCTGGGCCAGCTCGTCGCCGCCGTCGCGGCCTGGGACGCGGGTCGACCGACCGACCACCCCGCCCTGGTCGACTACGGCACCCTGCTGCGCGCCGTCGTCGACCCGACGGAGCACCCGCGCGTGGCCGCGGCGGTCGCCGCCGGCGCGTTCGACGACGCGCCCGAAGACC
>JAEZAR010000196.1 GCA_023430425.1 Actinomycetes bacterium
CCCACCACCCGTGGCACGGGGACGGCGTCGGGGTCGCGCGGCGGGCGCTCGCGTTCGACGGCGTGCCCGAGGGGGCGTTGCCCGACGACGGCGCGCCGCCCCCCGCTCCGGTCGCCGCCGACGGCGACGCAGGCCCGCTGACCGAGCGCGAGCGCGAGGTGCTGCTGCTCGTCTCCCAGGGCAAGACCGACGCGCAGATCGCGGCCGAGCTGTTCCTCAGCCCGCACACGGTCCACCGGCACGTCGCCAACGCGCGGACCAAGCTCGGCGTCCCGTCCCGCGCGGCGGCGGCGGCGTGGGTGGTGCGCCGGGGCCGCCCGTAGCCCTGCCGCTGGAGAGCAGTCCCTGTGGACAACGCCTACGACGACGCGTGCGCCACCATGATCGATCTCGGCCGGCCCCAGCTGTGGGGACGGTGGCCGGCGTCGAGAGCGGGGGACCATGACCAGAGCCGTCGCCATCGTGTCCGCGCTGGCCCTCGTGGCGGCGGTCCTCGCGGGCTGCGCCGGCACCCCGGAGGCCGAGCCGAGCCCACCACCCTCGCCGGCGCCGGCCCGCGCCGTCGCGCGGCCGGACCACGCGCCCGCGCTGGGTGCGTGCTGGCAGGAGCCGGACTACGAGGTCGTCAGCGGCTGGTCGTGGTGGGAGGGGTCGGCGCCGGTCGACTGTACCGCCGGGCACAACTCGATCACGGCGGCCGTCGGCGAGCTCCCGGCCGACTTCGCGGCGCCGTGGTCCGACGCCGGCGAGCGCCGCGACCTCACCGACGCCGAGTTCGGCGTCGTGCACCGGATCTGCACGGAGGGCATCGGCGCGGACATCGGGCTGCGGGAGGGCACGCGCGCGACGTGGTTCTGGTACCTGCCCTCACCGCGCCAGTGGGCGGCGGGCGAGCGCTGGCTTCGCTGCGACGTGGCCGTCGTGGCGCTGGGGCCGCTCACGCCGACCGTCGTCGAGCCGCTGCCGGTTGACGTCGCCGACGTCGTGGGCGACGCCTGGGACGCCTTCGCGTACCTGCTCTGCCTCGACACCCCGTACCCGGCGCCGGACCACCGCCCCTGGGACGACCCCGACGGCGCCGTGGCGGTGCCGTGCGACGGCCACTCGCAGTGGCACTTCGGCGAGTCGGTCATCTTCGACGACGCGGTCCCGCCCACTCAGGAGGAGGTCCTGGACAGGCTCGAGCCGTACTGCGCCGAGCTCGTCGGGCTGCTGTTCCGCACCAGCGCCGTCATCTACCTCCCCAACGAGCAGACGTGGGCGCAGGGCACCCGGACGGCGAAGTGCTGGATCTACTGAGGGCGGCCTGGACGGCCCCCGAAGCGCGAGCGTTGCGACCCCCGCCAGCCGACGACGGGGTCCGAGCTCGGGTGCGGGGCGCCTCTTCCGAGCCCGGTGTAACAATCCCTGCACCGGTGAAGGGATAGTTGCGCAGATCGTGAAGTGGAGGCCGAGTGCCACGTCCAGGGCGGCCGGCCGCGCGCGCTCAGAGGACGCCGATCGGTAGCTCTTCCCGCCGCGCACCGCCCCCGCGCACCCGGGCCGTGAGCCGGCGCTGGCCGTCGTCGTCGCCGTCGTCCAGCTCGAGGAGCACGTCGGCGACGTCGACGAGCGCGTCGTACGCGGGGTGCGCCGACGCGACGGGCGATGCCGGGCTGATCCACCGCGGCAGGCGCGCTGTGAGCACCAGCGCCGTGCCGCAGGCCCTGGCGCGCTCGCGGAGCCACCGCGCGTCGGCGACTCGCTGGGCGTCGCTGAGAGGCGCCGTCGTCGGCCGCCACATCTCGTCCCAGGTGTCGAGGACGACGACGTCGGCCTGCTCGCAGCCGCCATCCCAGCGGTCGTCGCCGACGGTCGGTGTCGGCAGCCATGAGGCGAGCATCGGTAGCGGGTCCTCGGTGCGGCCGTGGCGGCGTGCGGACTCCCGGACGACGCCGGCCAGGCGCCGAGACCCGATGTGCCCGTTGGCCAGCAGCACGTCGCCCGTCGCCGCGGCGGCGACCGCGAGACGAACGACCAGCCGCGTGACGCCTACGCCTGATGGCCCGACGACGGCCCACACGGCCCCGGGCTCGAGCCCGCCGGTGAGCAGGTCGAGCCACTCCAGGCCGGCGGAGTGCGGCGCAGCCGCGGGCGCCGCGAGCAATTCCTCGACGGTGTACCCAAGCCCGCCGGCCACCATCGGCCCGTCGAAGTGCAGCGCCACGCGTGCACCGTCCCACGAAGGGCCGACACTTCACCCACTGTGCGGCCGCCTCGAGTGCCAGCCTGGGCTCCATGAGTGTTCGCCTGAAGGTGCCCTGGGTCCTCGATGACGCCTACAGCGAGGTAGCTGTGGGCCTTCTGGAGGAGTACTTCGGCCGCGAAGGTCAACCTCGATACTCCGGTGCCTACTTCCAGGAGGTGGGCGGCAGGGGAGACGGCGAGCACGTCAAGGATGTGATTCGGGCGGAGGACGCGCTCGCCGTGAACGCCCTCTCCGTCTCCGTTCCGGCACGGGCGGCCTGCCGCCTCCTGAGCGCCGGCATCGCCTCGGCGGTCACGGACTTGCTTCGAGACATCCCGCCCGACGTGCACCTGGTGGAGGATCGTGCGGATGTCTCGGAGATGTCTCCCGCCTGGCAGCTGTGGGACCTCCTCCGCGACAAGCAGAGAGTGGGCCTGGGGCCGACGACGACCAGCAAGCTCATGGCGCGGAAGCGCCCGCGGCTGATCCCGATCTACGACTCCGTGATCGCGGCTGTCCTTGGCCTGCCGGACAGCCGCGGACACTGGGCCGGCATGCAGGAGCTCACGCGTGTGAAGGGCAATGCACTGCACGAGCACGCGAAACGGCTCACCGAGCGCACCGGCCTCGACGAACGCGTTGAGCCACTGAGAGCGGTCGACGTCGTTCTGTGGATGCATGGCACCGATCCAGCACGGAGCCGCCGTATCGCCGACGAACATGGCTTGGCGGTGCCAAACGAGTCGGACCCGCCGAGCCCTCGAAAGCGCCTGAGATGACGTCCGGGGTGGTGTGGTTCACCCGCCCGGCGGGACTGCTCACGGGCCGGGGTCGGCCACCCTGGTGAGGTGCCACCGCGCCTCTACCCGCCCGACCCCGAGTCCGGCCGCCCCGGCCCCATCCCCGGCGACCCCGCAGCGGCCGCCGGCGCCGGGGCCGAGCGCGCCGTCTGGCAGGCCCTCGCCGACAGCCTCCCCGACGACGCTGCCCTCTTCGCCAACCTCGCCCTCCGCCGCGACAACACCGAGCACGAGATCGACCTGCTCGTCGTCTGGCCCGGCATCGGGATGGCGGTGATCGAGACCAAGGCCGGCTTCGTCACCACCCGCGACGGCGCCTGGTACCAGGGCAGCGGCGCGCGCCAGCACCCGATGCGGGACCCCGTCGTCCAGGCGAGCGACGCCCACCACGCGCTGACCCGCTTCCTCGAGTCCCGGGGCATCGGCGCCGCCCGGCACGCCAGGACCGCGCACGTCGTCGCCCTCCCGCACACGCCCGTCCCGGTGACGTGGGCCGCGCCCGGCGCCCCGCGCGCGACGATCCTCGACCGTGACGACCTCGCGGGGCCTACAGCCGACCCCACCACCCGCCTCCGCGAGGCCATCGAGCGCCACGGCGCCGGCCACGCCCCGCTCACCCCCACCGACGCAGAGCAGGTCATCGCCGCCCTCACCGCCCCGCTCCCGTCCCACACCGAACTCCTCGCCGCCGCCGCCGAGCACACCGACCGCGTCGACCAGCTCACCCGCACCCAGGCCGCTCTGCTCGCCGGCGCGCTGCGCCATCAGAACCGGCTCCGCGTCGTCGGCGCCGCCGGCTCCGGCAAGACGTTCCTCGCGCTCGAGGCCGCCCGCCGCAGGGCGCGCGACGGCGAGCGCGTCGCCCTCCTCTGCTACTCCCGCGGCCTCGGCCGCTACCTCGAGCGCACGACGGCGACCTGGCCCCTCCGCGAGCGGCCCGCCTTCGTCGGCCTCTTCCACGAGCTGCCCGTCCGCTGGGGCGCGACCCCCGGGAACGAGCAGGACCCCGACGACTGGGAGCGCCGCCTGCCCGCCGACCTCGCCCGCCTCGCCGACGAGCGCCCGACCGTGGACAAGTTCGACGCCGTCGTCGTCGACGAGGCCCAGGACTTCGGCGAGCTCTGGTGGCCCTCCCTGCTGCGCTGCCTGCGCGACCCCGAGCGCGGCGGCGTCGTCGTCTTCGGTGACGAGGCCCAGCACGTCTTCCCCCGCGACGGCGCCGTCCCGCTCGACACCGACCCCGTCGTCCTCGACGAGAACCTGCGCTCCACCAAGCCCATCGCGCAACTCTTCGGCGCCTTCTCCGACGACCTCGTCCGCCCTCGCGGGCAGACCGGCGCGCCCGTGCGCGTGGTCGACGTCGGCTACGACGACGCGGTCGCCGCCGCGGACGAGGCGGTCGAGGCGCTCCTCGACGAGGGCTGGCCGCCCGGCGAGATCGCGCTGCTCACGACGGGCCGGCGGCACGGGCAGCACCGCTGGCAGGTAGAGCAGTCCGGCCACGCGGCGTACTGGGACGACTTCTTCGCCGGCACCGACGTCTTCTACGGCCACGTCCTCGGCTTCAAGGGGCTCGAGCGCAACGTCGTCGTGCTCGCGGTCAACGGGTTCCGCGAGGCCGAGCGCGCGCGCCGCCTCCTCTACACGGGCCTGTCGCGCGCGCGGATGCTGCTCGTGGTGACCGGTCCGCGCGGCGAGATCGAGCGCATCGGCGGGGCCGGCGTCGTGCAGCGCCTGCGCGACGCCGAGGAGTGGTCGCCGGGGTAGCCCTGATCACTGGCAGTGATCAGGCGCCGCAGCCGTCACCCGACCGCGCCCACCTGCCACAGGAC
>JAEZAR010000270.1 GCA_023430425.1 Actinomycetes bacterium
GCGCCAGGAGATCCTGCGCCGGGCCGACGCCCGGCGGACCGCCCGGGCCGCGGCGCAGGAGGTGCTCGACCGCCTGACCCCGCGCGAGGCGGCGGTCCTGGACCACCTGTGCGCCGGTCGCAGCGCCGAGCAGGTCGCGGCCGCGGACGGCGTCGCGCTCTCCACGGTCCGGGCCCAGATCCGCTGCATCCTCAGCAAGCTGGAGGCCCGGAGCCAGCTCCAGGCGGTGGCCCGGGCCGGCGTCCTGCGCCGACGCACGGGCGCGCGGTGGTGACGGGCACCCGTCGTCGTCAATTCTGACGATGACGCTCCCCCGCCCCCGGGCCAGGCTGGCAGGGCAAGGCAAGGGGGGGTGTGCATGAGGAAACGTCATGCTCTCGCCACGGTGACGCTCGTGGCCACCGCGTCCGCTCTCGCGGCGACGCCGGTGACGCCGACGGTCGCCGCGTTCAACGACGTGGTGACCGTCGACATCGGGATCACCGCCCGGGGAACCGTCCCCGGGGCAGCACCCACGGTCGCGGAGCCGAGCACCTCGGCGCCGCCGGCCGAGCAGGCACCGTCCTCGGAGCCGGCACCGGACACCGGCGCCGCCTTCGCGGACGAGGTCGACGAGGAGCCGGTGCCGGACGCGGCGCCGGACGAGGGCTCCGAGCCGGGTGCGCGCCCGGCGGACGAGCCAGCGGCGGCGCCGGAGCCCGGCACCACCGCCAGCCCGGCGGAGGAAGCGCCCTCCGCCACGGGACCGGAGGACCCCGCGGTCGGCACAGACGCCGACGACGGACCCACGGACCCTGCCCCCACCTCGGACGGGTGAGGGTTCCATCCTCGCAGAGGAGAACCGCAATGAAGAAGACGCTCCTGCTCTCGGCGGCCTCGGTCGCCGGCGCCGCTGCTCTGGTCGGCAGCATGACCTTCGCGGCGTTCAACGACTACGAGGACGTCGCCGGGCCGCACGTGGCGGCAGGCACGATCGAGCTGGACCAGTGGGGTGACCCGGCCTGGCTGCCGATCACGATGTCCAACATGGTGCCGGGCGACTCGCTGTCGTTCCCGGTGGTCCTGGAGAACGAGGGCACGCTCGACGGCACGCTCTACGGCAAGGTCGAGTCGATCATCGGCAAGGAGGACGGCTGCGACGTCCGCGACCTCGACCCGGGCCAGTGGGTCGACCCCGCGCGGGTGGAGAGTGCCGTCGACCCCGACTGCAGCAACGTGTGGTCGGGCGGTGACCTGATGAAGTACCTGACCATCGAGCTCACCGGCCCGGGCATCGCGGCCCCGGTCGACCTCATGGGTGCAGGGGCCAACGAGTTCCTGCTGACCGGCCTCGCCGCGCACGCCAAGGCGACCTACACCGTGACGGTGACCTTCGTCGACGAGCCGCTGCCGGACGTCTACACGATCGCCCAGCAGAACGACGCACAGGGTGACAGCGTCTGCATCACCCTGAAGTTCGCCATCGTGGCCGACCAGCCGCAGATCTGACCGAACCGCGCCGTCGCCCACGCGACGGCGGACCCGGTCGCCCGGAGGTCCAGGTGCTGTCCAGAGCCCGCCGCGTCGCCGGCGTCGTCGTCACCGCGATCCTCGTCGCCGTGCTCCTCGGGGTCGCGGTCCTCTTCTGGCTCGTGCGTCAGGAGGGCTGGCTGATCCAGACCGTCGCGACCGGGAGCATGGCGCCGACGATCCCGACCGGCAGCCTCATCGTGTCCCGACCCGTCGACGCCGGGGAGATCGCCGCCGGCGACGTCATCGTCTTCCGCTCCCCCACCGGTGCCGTCGTCTCGGGCGGCGCCGACGGCGTCTTCGAGGCGACCGACGCGATGCTCATCACCCACCGGGTGGTGGCGGTGTCGACCGAGAACGGCACCCTGTCCTTCCGGACGAGGGGCGACGGCAACGCCGAGGAGGACCCGTGGGCGGTCGTGCCCGCGATGGTGCGTGCCCGCTACGTCGCCCACGTGCCGGGCCTGGGCGGGCTGCTCGGCGACCCGGTGGTGCGGCGGTCGTCGTTCCTGGCCGTCGCTGCCGCGGCGGCGGTGGTCGCCGTCGGGGCGGCGCGCAGCTTCGTGCGCGAGGTCCGGGCGGAGCGCGCCGGGCGCGCCGTCCCTGCCGTCTCCCCCGGCTCCCCGGCCGCCGACGACAGCGACCTCGACCCGGCCGGGCGACCCGATCCCGCCGACGGCGCGGACCACTCCGAGGACGTCGAGCTCACCCCTCGCTGACGCGCTCCGCCCTGCCCTGCCCGCCCGCTCCCCGGGCGCCGCGGGCGGACGCCCAGGACGCCCACAGCCCGTCGACCTGCACCTCGAGGTCGGGCACGTCACGGGACCCGTCCAGCACGACGTCGGCCGCCTCCAGGCGAGCCTCGTCGTCGGCCTGCGCCGCGACGCGAGCCCAGGCGTCGTCACGCGACATGCCGCGCGAGCTCACGAGCCGCTGCACGCGGAGCTCGGCCGGCGCGTCCACCACGACGAGGACGTCGAAGTGGCCGGCCTGGCCCGTCTCGACCAGCAGGGGGATGTCGTGCACGACCACGTCGTGCCCCTGCGCCACCGCCGCGGCCTCGGCGGCCCGCGCGCCCTCGCGCACGAGCGGGTGGACGATCCCGTTCAGCCGCGCCAGGGCGGCCGGGTCGGCGAAGACCCGCTCGCCCAGCGCGCGGCGGTCGAGCCGGCCCAGCGCGTCGAGGAC